>CAZVAB010000026.1:0-12223 GCA_964625045.1 uncultured Oscillospiraceae bacterium
TCGTGAACCGGCAAAAAGGGCTGCTGCAAAAATCGAATTTTGCAACAGCCCCTTCAGTGTGTCAAAAAAGTACCGTCCCTTGGCTCCCCCTCTGGGGGAGCTGGCCGAAATCTTTGATTTCGGTCTGAGAGGGGAAAAATCCCCCTCTCCGTCACGGCATTTGCCGTGACACCTCTCCCAGAGGGAGAGGCAAGTCGTTCACCGGAGCAAAAACGACAATTCTTTGACAGTCGCAAATCCCTGCCGCAGACGCGGCAGGGATTTTTGAATGTGATCAGTACAGGATGTTCTTCTCGGTCTTGGGGTCAAAGAAGTACATGACCTTGCCGGGGAAGGTCAGGCTGACGGGATGACCGTTCTTCAGCTGTACCCGCTCCTCATGGGACAGGCCCACAGTGGGGATCCGGGTCACAATCTTGGTGTCATCCGCCACCTTAACGTGCAGATGCAGCTCGCTGCCCATCATTTCGTTGACCAGCACCGTGCCCTTGATGGCGTTCTGGTCGCCGTTTTCCGCCAGGTTGATGTGCTCAGGACGCACGCCCAGGATGATCTCACCGGGCTGAACGTTCTTCTGCTTCAGCAGTTCGCCATTGGCACCATCCACTTCGATCTTTGCGCCGTAGGGAGCCACATAGTACTTGCCGTTCTCCAGCAGCAGCTGGGTGCGCACAACGTTCATCTTGGGTGCGCCGATGAATTCCGCAACAAACAGATTGCTGGGGCGGTCAAACACTTCCTCGGGTGTGCCCACCTGCTGGATGAAGCCATCCTTCATAATGACGATCCGATCGCCCAGGGTCATTGCCTCGGTCTGGTCGTGGGTAACATACACGAAGGTGGTATCCAGCTGTTCCCGCAGCAGAATGATCTCTGCACGCATCTGGTTACGCAGCTTTGCGTCCAGGTTGCTCAAAGGCTCGTCCATCAGGAACACCTTGGAGTCACGAACCATGGCGCGGCCGATGGCCACACGCTGGCGCTGACCGCCGGACAGTGCCCGGGGCTTGCGCAGCAGCAGCTCGCTGATGCCCAGCACTTCCGCAGCTTCCGTCACCCGCTTGTAGACCTCATCCTGAGGCACTTTCTTCAGCCGCAGGGAGAAAGCCATATTCTCAAACACTGTCAGGTGGGGATACAGTGCGTAGTTCTGGAACACCATGGCGATGTTCCGGTCTCTGGGCTGCAGGTCGTTGACCACTTCGCCATCGATCTCAATGGTACCGCTGGTGATATCTTCCAGGCCAGCCAGCATACGCAGGGTGGTGGACTTACCGCAGCCGGAGGGACCGACCAGAACGATGAATTCCTTATCAGCGATTTCCAGATTGAAGTCAGCCACCGCAGGAGTGTGGCCCTTTTCGTAAATCTTTTGTACGTGAGTAAATTTAACACTAGCCATAATATTCTCCTCTTATCCTTTCACTGCGCCGCCGGTGACGCCCTCGACATAGTATTTCTGGAGCAGCAGGAACAAAATGGTAACAGGTACTGCCACCACCACGCCAGCCGCACAGAACATGGTGTAGTTGCTGTTCAGCGAGGTCTTATTCAGCCACTGATACATACCAACCGCCACGTTCATGCCTTCGCTTCTGCCGTGTGCGATGTACTTTGCCATCATAAAGTCGCCCCAGGGAGCCATGAAGCCCATCAGGATGGTATAGATGATGATGGAGCCGGACAAGGGCATGATCACCTTGTAGAACACCTGGAAGCGGGTAGCGCCGTCCACACGGGCCGCTTCGTCCAGGGACTTGGGGATGGTATCAAAGAAGCCCTTGGAAACGTAGTAACCCATACCGGAGGAGGCGCAGTAGACGATGACCAGACCGATGGGGGCCTTGTTCATGGTCAGGCCCGCATCAGCGAAGATCTTGTAGATCAGGATCAAGGTCAAAAAGCCGGGGAACATACCCAGAACCAGCATGAAGTTCATCAGCAGCTTTCTGCCCTTGAACCGCAGCCGGGACAGCGCATAGCTCATGGACAGCACGAAGAAGGTCTGGAACAGTGCGGTGCAAACGCCCATCAGTGCGGTGTTGCCGAACCATTTCAGGAAGTCGGTTTTGGTAAACAGTCGGATGTAGTTATCGAAGCCCCACTCGCCCGGAAACAGCTTGCCATCCATCCAGGTGACATCCACCTTGAAGGACTCAAACACGATTCCAAAGAAGGGGAACAGCCAAACCACGGTCATAACGACCAGCAGGATGTAAATAAAGAGGTTGCCAATGCGGCGGCTTGCCGCCATGCCCATGCTGCGGCGAGGAGCATTTTTAAGTTCGTTCGTTGTTTTCATTACTTAAAGTCCTCCTCATTCTTGGTAGACGGGATGATGTTGTAGACCACCAGAGACAGGATAGCCACCACAACGAACACCAGAATACCGATGATAGATGCCTGATAGTACTTCTGCTCCGCAGAATCCACCGTCATCTTGTACAGGAATGTGATCAGCAGGTCCGTATGGCCCACCGTTGCGCCGCCGACGATGCCGATGTCCGTATTGGCAGGGCCGCCGCCGGAAAGCAGGTAGATCACGTTGAAGTTGTTCAGGTTGCCAACGAAGCTGGTCAGCAGGTACGGGCCGGTAACGAACAGCATATAAGGCAGGGTGATCCGCTTATACTGCTGGAAGCCGGTGGCGCCGTCGATCTTGGACGACTCGTACAGGTCGTCGGGAATGTTCATCAGAATACCGGTAGCCATCAGCATGATGTGGGGAATACCGATCCAGACGTTGATAACAATGACCAGGATTTTGGACAGCGTCGGGCTGTCCCACAGGGACTTGTAGTTGTTGGCGACCAGCCATTGCGCCACAGAGGGGATGCTGCCCACAGCCTTGCCGATGATGCCGGAGGAGTCAAACAGCTTGGACACATACAGCAGCGACACGAACTGCGGGATGGCGATGGTCATGACCAGCACGGTTCTCCAGAACTTTTTCAGCCGGATGCCCTTCTTGTTGATCATGATAGCCACCAGCATACCCAGGAAGTAGTTGGAGAAGGTGGCGAAGAATGCCCAGATCAGCGTCCAGCCCAGGATCTCACCAAAGGCCAGGCCCAGGCCGCCCTTTTCAAAGTTGAACAGCTGATTAAAATTGTCCAGGCCCACCCAGCTAAAAAGGTTGGCGTGGCCATTGTGGTTAAAGTCGTAGTTGGTAAAAGCGATGATGACCATGTAAATAATGGGCAGCACCGTAAAGAACATGATGCCGGCAGTGGGCAGCGCCAGCAGGGTCTTGTGGAACTCATCGTCCACCAGAGAGCGCAGGTCCTGCTTGCCGCTCTTGACCTTCTTGCCGCTGGCAGTGATGTCCATGCAGATCCGGCACTGCTTCACCTGCATCCGCCAGGTCCAGATAAACGCAATGATGAAAACGATGGTCAGCAGGCCATAGAGCATGACCTTCACGGAGTCGTCGCCGCTGACCCACACTTCTGTGGTGGCGCCGGGTCCGAGGATGGCTTCCAGATCCGGGTCCACGGGAACAGTCTCCATGTGGCCCTGATTGGTGCCGACGGTTCCGTTGTACTGGAACCAGTTGCCCTTTTGCAGCCAGTAAATACCGCCGCTGGGCAGGAACATATAGGTCAAAAAGACCACTTCAAACAGAAGGAAAAACAGGCCGCGCATTACCTGCCCATAGTACAGGTTGCCCATACCAAAGACCAGGAACGACAGCTTCACTGCCCAGTTGCCCTTGGAGAATGTATGTCCAATATCCAGGATCCCATCCTTGATGCCGGTGGCGCACTTGACAAAGAAATTCACGATTCCCTTGCCTAACTTTACGAACCAGCCGGGGATGGCGTACAGGAACATCAGAATATTATACCAAAGCCGCTGGAGTTTGCTGAGCTTCAAATATTCGAGATCAGAAAGCTTCTTCATAAGCGAATCGATATAAACCGCAGTTTATACGCTACCTCCTTTTTTGAATCGTTTAGAAAAGGCATTGTTAAGTTCATACAAGACAATTCTCACCCTTGTATGTCAGCTAACAATGCCTTTGCATGGGGTGGGATGGGGAGTTTTGGCTCCCCATCCCCTGGAGTATGTAATTAGTTAGCGGGGATCAGCTCAACAGTAGCCGCATCGCCCTTCAGAGTCAGCTTGACCTGGTACTTGCCAGCAGTCTCCACAACGATGTTTGCACCGTTAGCTTCGCCGTTGGCACCGTAGTTGACATCCCAGGAACCGCCCTGACGAACCTTGAACTCTTCGCCAGCCTTCAGCTCCAGAACATCGGACAGGTAGCTGCCGTCAGCCTGCTCAGCCATCTTGAAGTCGGTATCCCAGTTGGTGCCACAGATGCCGCCGATCACGCCCCAAGCCTTCAGTTCCTCGTCGGACTTGGTCAGGACAGCCTTCACAGCCGCCT
This sequence comes from uncultured Oscillospiraceae bacterium, assembly GCA_964625045.1. Classification (GTDB taxonomy): domain Bacteria; phylum Bacillota; class Clostridia; order Oscillospirales; family Oscillospiraceae; genus Faecousia. The sequence goes on from CAZVAB010000026.1 coordinate 4,394, forward strand.
CGTACTCCTTCAGAGCCTTCTTCAGGTCGTCCTCGGACTTTGCTGCCTTAGCGTCAGCGCCCAGCAGCTTTGCGATATCCCACCAGGAGCCGTTGATGTTGCCCTGGGTAACAGCATGCTCGTTCTGCTTGGACAGAGCCAGCAGGGAGATGTTGCTCTTAACAGCGTCGTTCTTCTGTGCCTCGATGTTGGAGGGACCCCAACCGAAGGTATTGAAACGAGCCAGCTGATTTTCTTCGTTGGTCAGGTACTGAGCCAGCAGATGCAGAACAGTCTGCTTCTTCACATCGGACTGGGGCTTGACACCCATCAGCTTGCAGCCGAAGTAGGAGCTCAGGTGGTAGGAGTTGCCATCCACAGTGAAGGAGGGCAGGTCGGTAGCGCCCAGGTTCTCGCCGAAGTACTCAGCGGCAGCCTTAGCGTTCCAGGTACCGGTCACAACAACGCCAGCGTCGGTGAAGATGTCAGCGTTGGAGTCGTAAGCGGTGGAGTTGGTCAGGATCTGCATACCCTTCATGGAGATCAGACCCTTGTCGGAGTTCCAGTTGTCCTCCAGGCCGGTCCACTTGCCATCGGTGTCCATGGACCAGGTGGAAGTACAGCCGGTAGCATAGAAGAAGGAAGCGGTGTACCATGCGTTCTCCAGAGCGAAGCGGATCTTAACGTTCTTATCCTCGCACTTCTTGACCAGGGTAGCCAGGTCTTCCACATCCTCTTCGGAGAACAGGGACTTGTTATAGTACATGAAGTAGCCGTTATCAGCGGTCAGAGGATAAGCATACAGGTCGCCGGCAACGGAAGCAGCAGTCACGGAAGCGGAGCTGTTGCTGTTCTTGATGCTCTCGATCAGGGTGCCAGTGGGAGCGGACAGTGCAGCGGACTGCACCAGACGGGTCAGCTGGTCCTGTGCGAAGCAGTAGATGTCGGGAGCGGAAGCCACGTCAGCAATGACCTGGGAAGCGGTATCAGCTTCGGACAGGCCGTCCACCTTGTAGGTGAACTTGATGTTGGGGTACAGCTTCTGGAAAGCAGCGATCTGCTGCTCGGTGACACCCTTCACAGAAGTGCCGTCATCCAGAGTGGTCTCGGAGACCCACAGGGTGATCTCGCCGTAATCACCAGCCAGAGTGGTGTTGTAGTCGACAGTGGTGCCGCCACTCTCGGTGCCCTTGGTATTCTCAGTACCGGTAGGGTTGGTGTTGCCTGCGCAGGCAGCCAGACCCAGAACCATGACGAGAGCCAGCAGCAATGCAAAAATTCTCTTCATTTTGTTTTCCTCCTGAATAGGTTTGTTATATGCTGTAACGGCCAAGGCCGATATAGCCAGGATTTATCGTTCCCGCGTAGCGGAAACGGCAAAAAAGGTACCTTTTTTGCCGTATTACCGGAAAAGTTTTCCTTAAAAAAGCAATTTACCCAACCGGTTGTTCACCCATTATAGCTCAAATTGTGCAACTTGTAAAGGTCTTTTTCCCCTCAAATCGTGCATCCTTGGCCGTTTTCGAGATTTTCGTTTTTTCCCACAAGAGCGCCCATTTCTTTTTGTTCATTTTTCCAAATCTCTGCCTTTCAGTTGCAAACATTTATCCTCTATCAGTGTCCGCCCTAGACAACCGCTCTCTCAGCCCCTTTTGCATCCCCGCCGCCTGTCTTCCCCAAATACCAGAAGCCCCGGCGCAAGCCGGGGCTTCTTGTGAATATGGAAACAGTTGCTTTGTGCTTTATCCGAGGATGACACTGGTCTGACCGGAAATAGTCAGCACCGTCCCATCCAGAGCCGCACTGCCTACGCCAATGGCTTCCCACAGCTTTGTTACCGAGATCCCCTGCAATTCCTGGCAGTTTGCCAGATCGTAAGAGATCTCCCCGGTGGAGTTGTTATGCAGGATCACCAGGTTTTCCCCCTCATGGGAAACCAGGAATCCGCCTAGGTTTTTCTCGCTGGTTTTCACCACGCTGTAACCTCCCCGGGCAATGACAGGATAGCGATGCCGCACAGACAGCAGCTTGCAGTAGTAGCGCAGCATACTGTTTTCGTCCTCCATCTGGCTGCTCACCGTTGTCTGGATCTGCTTGTCAAAAGCATAGGTGGTGCCGGTGGGGTCCTTGATCTTGTCCTCATCTCCCCACAGCATCGCCAGACGGCGGTTGGCATCCGTATTGGCAGTGCCCCGGGAGCCCCGCATTCCGATCTCCTCGCCATAGTAGATCACCGGCGAGCCGGGGGACAGCAAATACAGGTTTGCCGCCATGCGCATATTGTTTTCCGTTACGAACGCACCTGCAATGCGGTCCATATCATGGTTGGACAGGAAAGAAATGGGCATTCCGGCGGGGTTTGCCTGCTGCACCTTCTTCTGGTATGTGACGATGTAGTTGGTAAAGGTGGCAATGGAATTTCCCTTTGCCGCAGATGCCGCCATGCCCTCTGCCTGGCTCATAGCAAAGTTAAAGCAGTTCATGGCGCTGTAATAGCTCAGGATTTCCGTCTCGCCGGACCAGCATTCGCCCACGCAGTAGATATCCGGGTCGATCTTCTTCAGCTCGTCCATGTACCATTCTAGAAATGCCACGGATTTTTCCGTATCGCCGTAGTAGATGTATTTCACCGCATCGAACCGGAAGCCATCCACGCCCAGTTCCAGATAGTATTTTGCCACATCCAGCATTGCCTGGCAGACTGCCTCATTGTCAAAGTTCAGTTCCGGCATATCCCCGGAGAAGTTGCACTCATAGAACCAGCCGCCGCCAAGGCCCTGGTAAGTCCGGCCGCCAACCTTTTCCTGTTCCGTGACACAGGTATAGTAGTCATAATACGGATCCTGCGTGTCCCCGTTCAGCCGTGCCTTCTTAAACGCCTGGAACCAGGGATGCTGGCTGGAGGTGTGGTTGAGCACCAGGTCCAAAATCAGCTTCACATTCCGCTGTTCGCACAGCTCCGCCAGTTCTTTCAGGTCCTTCTCTTCACCAAAACGCCAGTCGATCTTGTAGTAATCGGTGGTGTCATACTTGTGATAGCTGGGGGATGCAAAAATCGGAGAGAGCCAGATGCCCTGCACCCCCAGGCTGGTTTCCGAGTTCATATTGCCGTCGTTAAGGTAGTCGAACCGATCAATGATGCCTCTCAAATCGCCAATGGTATCTCCGTTGGCATCGGAGAAAGCCCCCACAAAGATCTGATAAAAGGTTCTGTAATTATCGTTGGTCGTATCGATCACCACCGCATCATCCGTAGGTTCACTGCTTTCCGGTTTCTGCACGCAGCCCGCCGCTGACAGCAGCATCAGCGCCGACAGCACCAATGCGCCCATCTTCTTTTTCATCTGATCCTTCCTTTCTTACTCTGTCACAAAGTTCAGTTTTGCGTCATCGATCTTGCCCCATGCGCCAGCGCTTGCGCATCGGACGTACAAGCCCACCGTAATGGTGTCCCCCTGGTTGTACTGGATGCCGGAGAGCGCTGCGGTGTGCCATTCATTGTACACCGTCACAACGGTATCCGCCCGGGCTACGATCTCTCCGTTGATCTTTGCATAGGCGTAGATCTCCGTTGCGCCGCAATCCCCGCCCATAATGGAGATCTCGAACTGATATGTGCCCGTTTTCAGCCCTTCCACCGTCTGTTCCAGCGTAAATTCCACGGAATTTTCCCCGGAACCCCAGAAGTGATAATGCTTGTTTCCGGTAACAGAGTCCGTTGCCTTTTCTTCCACATGCAGCTGATCGAACTTTTTCAGTGCCGTGGCAGTCCAACCGGTTTCTCCATCCTCAAAGCTCCAGTTTTCCAGATAATTGTATTCCACCATGGACACATAGCAAACCGCTTCCATGCCCCCTGCGGTGCCCTTGATGGTGTACTGGGCCACACCGCCGTTTTTCATGGCTTCCAGATCCGCATTTTCCCAAACCACCGGGAGCTCCTGCTTGGAATTGTCCCGCATCACCGCATTGACCGTGGTGGGCAGCATGATCTCGCTGTTAAGGTCGCACATCAAATGTACATCTTCGATGGCATCGGCCTTGTTTTCCACCGCATTGCCGTTTCTGACCAGAGCAAATACCTTCAGTGCCTCTGTGGCATGACCGGTTTTGTCAAAAAACGCCTGATTGTCCACAGCGCAGCCGCCATAATATTTTCCCGCATCCTTGGGGTCATAGCCCGCCGCATAGGACGATGCCCAGCCGGAGCCGTACTTTTCCCACAATGCAGAATTTTCTTCCCAGCTTTTCCCGCCGACACTGATCCAGGTACCCTCCCAGTAGAACACGCCGATGCCATTAGCGGTCTTGTTGACCACGGTATCGATCACATCCCGCACAAGATTTGCCTGTCCCTGCAAGGTATAGGGATAATTTTTCGTCACAGCGGAGCCTTCTCCAATGGTGTTGCCGTTAAAATCCGTGTCCTCCGCCGTAAAGGCATAGGAAGTTTCCGCCACCATCACCTTTTTGTCATAGGTAGTGGCAATATTGGACAGCACCTGGGACAGGTTTTCCAGTGTTCCGTGCCAGTAGGGGTAGTAAGAGGAGGCGAACACATCGTAATCCACCCCGTAATAATCCAGATTTTTGCCATAGCTGACATATTGATCCGCCTTTTCAGGGTTTGCAAAATGTACCACCACCTGCGCATCCGGCAGCACTTCCCGCACTGCCTTGGCACCGGCGCTAAAGAGCTGGCAGATCCGTTTCCAGCCGCCCAGACTGCCGCTGCTTTCTCCGCAAAGGGCGCCGTTGGTCTCATTGCCCACCTGCACCATGCCCACATCCACACCGGCATCTTTCAGCTTTTGCAGACTCTCCTTGGTGTACTCATAAAGGGCCGTTTCCTTCTGCTCGATGGTCATGCCTTCCCAGGCTTTGGGGACCATCTGTTTTCCAGGATCAGCCCAAAAATCGGAGTAATGGAAATCCACCAACAGCTTCATGCCATAGGCCGTGGCCCGTTTGCCCACCGCAATGGCGTTGTCGACATCGCAGTTGCCGCCGCCATAGCCATTGCCGTCAGCATCATACGGATCTTTCCACACCCGCACCCGGATGTAGTTGATGCCGTTGCTGCTTAGAATTTCGTAGACATCCTTTTCCGTCCCCTCATAGTCATAGTATTTGACACCGCTGTTTTCCAGCGCCGGAACACAGGATGCATCCATGCCCATGATAAAATCTTCCGGGAGATTTTCCACCTTCTCCACATACAGTGACTCCGAAGACACCGCCGGAATCTCTTTTTCCGGCTCTTTCTGGCATCCAGTCATGCCCACCGCCATCCATGCCGCCATCAGCAGGCAGGAAGTGCGTATCAGCTGTGAATATTTCATAAGAAAACCTCCTTCTCAGGGGATTATACCATGAGGTTTTCCCAATAGCAACCATCAATTCCCATTTTTCCGGTGACACCCCTGGCGAAAAACAGTTGATTTACGCCCTGGTTCGTGATACCATAGCAGCAAAGAAACATTTTAGGAGGGCATTTTATGACCGTTAAAAAACACCCTTGCTATAACTTCCCCCACTTTCTCCACGGTGCGGATTATAACCCGGAGCAATGGATTGATGACAAATCCATCTGGGACGAGGATATGCGCCTGATGAAGCTGGCCCACTGCAACGAAATGTCCGTTGGTATTTTTTCCTGGGCCATGCTGGAGCCCCGGGAAGGGGAATATGACTTTTCTTTCCTGGATGAAGTCATTGACCGCATCGGCAAAAACGGCGGCAAGGTGATTTTGGCCACGCCCTCCGGTGCCCGCCCCCATTGGATGGCTGACAAGTACCCGGAAGTGCTTCGTGTCGGCCCGGACGGTGTCCGTGCCGGTTTTGGCGGACGGCACAACCACTGCTTCACCTCCCCGGTTTACCAGGAAAAGGTGCGGGAAATGAACCGCCGTCTGGCAGAGCGTTATGGCAATGATCCCACGGTTGTGGCCTGGCATATCTCCAATGAGTACAGCGGCGAGTGCCGCTGCCCTCTGTGTACCCAGGCTTTCCGCAGCTTCCTGCGAGAAAAATTCCACAATGATATTCACGCCCTGAACCACGCCTACTGGACCACCTTCTGGAGCCACACCTATGACAGCTTCGACCAGATCGATCCCCCCGGCCCCCGGACAGAAACGGGCGTTCACGGTCTGAATTTGGATTGGCGGCGGTTCGTCACCCAGCAAACCATGGATTTCATCCGCAACGAGACCGCCCCCCTCCGGGAGCTGACCCCCCACCTGCCTGTGACGGTGAATATGATGTACGAGTTCTACGATCTGGACTATCACCAGATCGCCAATGTCATCGACTTTGCCTCCTGGGACTCCTACCCGGAATGGCACAGCATGGATGATGCCATCATTGCCCAGCGCACCGCCTTCTGGCATGATTTCTACCGCACCATGAATGGCAAGCCCTTCCTGCTGATGGAAAGCACCCCCAGTCTGGTCAACTGGAAACCCTACAACAAGCCCAAGCGCCCCGGCATGGATGTGCTCTCCTCCCTCCAGGCCATTGCCCACGGCAGTGACAGTGTCCAATATTTCCAGTGGCGCAAGAGCCGCGGCTCCTCCGAAAAGTTCCACGGTGCGGTGGTGGGCCACGACGGTACGGAGCATACCCGTGTTTTCCGCTCCGTCCAGACCACGGGTCAGATTTTGGAGCAGATCGACGAGATCGCCGGCACTCTGACCCAGTCCCAGGTAGCCCTCATCTACGATTGGGAAAATATGTGGGCGCTGGATGATGCCCAGGGCTATGCCAAGGACAACAAAAAGTACCTGGAAACCTGCTACGCCTATCACCGGGTGTTCTGGGAGCGGGGCATTGATTGCGACATCGTCTCCCCCACCGCCGATCTTTCCAAATACCGCCTGGTGGTGGCTCCCATGCTCTACCTGACCAGCGGAAAGGCCATCGAAAACCTCAAAGGTTATGTCCACAAGGGCGGCACGCTCTACGGCACCTATATGATGGGCACCGTGGACGAAAATGACCTGTGCTACCTGGGCGGCATCCCCGGCAACGGCTTGTCGGAAGTTTTCGGCATTACCGCCGAGGAGATCGATACCCTCTACCCCCACGAACGCCAGCACGCCACGATGAACGGCAAAATCCACCAATTGGTGGACTACTGTGAGACCCTCCATCTGTCCGGTGCCCAGATTCTTGCTACTTATGCCGACGGTTATTACGAAAACACCCCCGCATTGACCCTCCACCATTACGGAAATGGACAGGCCCTGTACCAGGCCTGCCGGGACATTGGAAGTCTCAAAGAGGAAGCCATCGGGCAGCTCATCCGAGATCTTCAGATCCGCTCGGCAGTTCCCACCGAAGCGGCGCTTCCCCACGGTGTCACCGCCCACACCCGCACCGACGGAGTACACACCTATCTGTTCATTGAAAATTATTCCGGCGAAAACAGCGCAAGTGTTGCCCTCCCCGGTCAAATGCAGGATCTGCTCACCGGTGAATCCACCGATACTTGCCAGGTTGCGCCATACGGCTTTGGAATATTCAAAAGTCTCTGATTTTTATAACGTAAGTTCTTCTTTTCTCTCTTCCAAAATGTAACATTCATAACGCCGCAAAAATCGGCAAAGCTATGACTGCGGAAACAAAGAAGCTCTCCAACTGGAAAGCGGCTTTGCTTTCCAGAAACAAAAAAGGAGAGAGTAACTATGAAGAGCAACAACCAGATCAATGTTCCCGAAGCCCGTGAGGCCATGGACAAGTTCAAGATGCAGGCCGCTTCCGAGGTTGGTGTCAACCTGAAGGACGGGTACAACGGCGACCTGACTTCCCGGGAAGCAGGCAGCGTCGGCGGCCAGATGGTCAAGAACA
>CAZVAB010000027.1:0-12190 GCA_964625045.1 uncultured Oscillospiraceae bacterium
GAACTGGTTCGCCACAAGCTGGTGGACGTTCTGGGCTGCGCTGGCAAGGCCTGATCTACCTACAAAAAATCCTCCCGAATTTTCGGGAGGATTTTTCCTTTTCTTGGTTTCCAACTGACGGTTGGATAAGAGAGATTTCAAATTCAACCACCAATTGGTTGCTTTTTCCAAACTTTTCAGCTAAGCTATAGGCGTGATCACAAAATATTTTGAAATTGGAGATGTGATACCATGACCATCGGATCTATCATCGCAAAACTGCGGAAAGAACAGGCCTTGACACAGGAAGCACTTGCCAATGCGCTGGGTGTGACCAATCAGGCCGTGAGCAAATGGGAGTCTGATCAAAGCTGCCCGGATATCGCTCTTCTTCCGACCATTGCCGACCTGTTCCATGTCAGCATCGACACCCTCTTCGGTCGGGGCGATGCCTGCACCCAGGAAGCCCAACCGCTCCCCTGGGAAAATGACAGCACCATCCGAATCGTTGTCTATCAAGGGCATACCTATCTAAAAAACTACACAAAGGCTGACGAGATCCATGTCCACTTAAATGATATCACGGCGCAAAACGTGGAGTGTGCCGTATCATTGACCATTGACGGTAATGTTTATCTAAATGCCAGTGCTGGTAGCAGCCTGACCTGTGACGATGTCATGGGCAGTGTCCATGCAGGTGGCAGTGTGACCTGCGACGAAGTGCACGGCAGTGTCCAGTCCGGCGGAAGCACGACCTGTGACGATGTGGGAGGTAATGTCACAGCCGGTGGCAGTGTCAGCTGTAACGATATCACCGGAAATGTCAATGCCAGTGGAAGCGTCAACTGCGACAGCATTGCCGGCATTACCATCAGCAACGGATAAGTGCCGAACAGCAAGGTCCACGTCACCATTGAGTGATCGTTCCTTTCCTTCCGTTTTCTGTTTCAAAGGCTGTTTTCTTCTATTATCCCCTTGAAATCACGGGCAAGATATGATAAAATCTGCGTAAAATGGATGAGTATGTGTGGAGGTTCTTTATGCTTTACAGCCCGATTTAAAGGCTCCTTCCGTTCCATATATAATCTAAACGAAGGAGAAAATGTTATGTCTACTTTACAAGAAGAAATCAGCCGCCGCCGGACATTTGCCATCATTTCCCACCCCGACGCCGGTAAAACGACCCTGACTGAAAAATTCCTGCTCTACGGCGGTGCCATCGCCCAGGCAGGCGTGGTCAAGGGCAAGAAGAATTCCCGTGCCGCCACTTCCGACTGGATGGAGATCGAGAAGCAGCGCGGTATTTCCGTCACCTCTTCCGTGATGCAGTTCCAGTACGATGGCTTCTGCATCAACATTCTGGATACCCCCGGCCACCAGGACTTTTCCGAGGACACCTACCGCACCCTCATGGCAGCGGACTCTGCGGTGATGGTCATTGACGGTGCCAAGGGCGTGGAGCCCCAAACCCGGAAGCTGTTCAAGGTCTGCGCCATGCGGCACATTCCCATCTTTACTTTCATCAACAAGATGGACCGGGAAACCAAGGATACCTTCGACCTGCTGGAAGAAGTGGAGCGGGAGCTGGGCATCGAAACTTACGCCATGAACTGGCCCATCGGCTGCGGTAAGGATTTTCAGGGCGTTTACGACCGTGAAAAGGCCGAGCTTCTGTTCTTCTCCGGTGCCAACGGTCGGGCCAAGGCCGGCAAGCAGGAGATCGATCTGTACGATCCCCAGGTTGCGGAGCTTCTGGACAGCGAAGCCAAGCACCAGCAGCTGATCGACGATGTGGAGCTGCTGTCCGCCGGACGGGAAATGGACATGGAAGAAGTCCGCTGCGGTCGTCTCAGCCCGGTGTTTTTCGGCTCCGCTCTGACCAACTTTGGCATCGAGCCTTTCCTGGAATCCTTCCTGAAGCTGACGCCCCCTCCCCTGTCCCGCACAGCGGACTGTGGCGAGATCGATACCTTCGACCCCAATTTCTCCGCCTTTGTCTTTAAGATCCAGGCCAATATGAACAAGGCCCACCGGGACCGGCTGGCCTTCATGCGCATCTGCTCCGGCAAATTCAGCCGGGATACGGAATACTATCACGTCCAAGGCAATAAAAAGATGCGTCTGTCCCAGCCCCAGCAGCTGATGGCTGCGGAGCGGGAGATCGTGGAAGAAGCCTACGCCGGTGACGTTATCGGTGTGTTCGACCCGGGTATTTTCTCCATCGGTGACACCATCACCGTCCCCGGCAAGAAGTTCCAGTTTGCCCACATGCCCACCTTCGCCCCGGAGCATTTCTGCCGGGTGTCCGCCAAGGACTCCATGAAGCGCAAGCAGTTCGTCAAGGGCACAGAGCAGATCGCCCAGGAAGGTGCCATCCAGATCTTTAAGGTGCCCAATTCCGGTATGGAAGAGGTCATCGTGGGTGTGGTCGGCGTGCTGCAGCTGGAAGTGTTCCAGCACCGGATGAAGAACGAGTACGGCGTGGAGCTGCGGATGGAGACCCTGCCCTACGAGGAGATCCGTCTCATTGACAGCTACCCCGGCGACCTGTCCGATTTGAACCTGGGCTCCGATGCAGAGCTTTTGGAAGATTACCGTGGCAGAAGCCTGCTGGTGTTCAGCAGCTACTGGGCCATTGACTTCACCTGCCGCCGCAATCCCGGCCTGACGGTGAAGGAGATCATCGTCGAAGAAGGTTAATAACCAGAGCCGCAGGAGTTTCCTGCGGTTCTTTGTTCAAATTCAACAAAATATGTACATATTTTTCGGATAACTCCCCACTTGATTGTGAAGAGAATATTTCATATAATGAAAAAAAGCGTTTTAGACGGTCCCTGAAAGCGCTTTCATGGGACTTTGAAACGCTTTTTCTTTTTCACAAACAAAGGAGGAACCTTCTTATGATCGAAATTGAAACACTGCCAGTTCGCAAGGGTAATGTTCCCCTCCGGGTCGCCCGGGGCCATTTTGCCACCAACCACAGCCACATCAATTACTACATCGATATCACATTCCAGAAGACCCGCCTCAGTGAAGCAAAGGACACCGCCAAGGAGCTGGTCCGGCACTTTATCAATAATACCCCTGTGGATACCATTTTGTGTCTGGACGGCACGGCCGTGCTGGGCACCTGTATTGCCGAAGAACTGACCCACAGCGGTTTCCGCACCATCAACTCCCACCAGACCATCTATGTCATCGAGCCGGAATACAACGGCAATTCCCAGATGATCTTCCGGGATAACCTCCAGCCCATGCTGAAAAACAAGCACATCCTGATCCTCATGGCCTCCGTCGCCACCGGTGTCACCGCCCGCAGGAGCATGGAAGCCATCAATTACTACGGCGGCATGGTTGCCGGCGTTGCCGCCATCTACTCCGCCGTGGATCAGGTGGAGGGCCAGCCGGTTCGCTCGGTGTACTCCGTGAAGGACCTGCCGGACTACGGCAGCTACGACTACAAGGACTGCCCCTACTGCAAGAAGGGCCAGCGCATCGAAGCGCTGATCAACAGCTACGGCTACTCCGCTCTGTAACGAGCAAGGGGCTGCCAAAGAATGAGCGTTGAGACTCTGGCGCAGGAGCGCCCAAGGCTCCCCTTGTGTCCAAGGGGAGCCGGCAAAAATCTATTGATTTTTGACTGAGGGGATGGGTGTAACCGGGTCGAATTTGCTAAAAATGTTTGTTATCGGCACTTTTTACGGCACAATCCCTCCGAGCCGCCATTCAGCGGCCCACCTCCCTTTGCACAAGGGAAGCTGGCTGGGGGCAAAACGAAAACAATAGCTTTTTTGACACGCTGAGGGGCTGTCTCACTAAAAGATGTGAGACAGCCCCTTTTCTTTATTCCACGGTAACGGATTTTGCCAGATTTCTGGGCTTATCCACATCACAGCCCCGGTGCAGCGCCACATAGTAAGACAGCAGCTGCAACGGAATCAGGCTCAAACTAGGCTGGAACACCGGCAGAACCGTAGGCACGGTCAGGACCCCTGCCGCCTGCTTTCCCGCTTCCTCCGCCAGTTCTTCCAATGTCACGCACAGCACGTCTGCCCCCCGGGCCTTGACCTCCCGGACATTGGCCATGGTCTTGTCAAACAGGGGTGCCACGGTAGCCACCGCCACCACCAATGTGCCCTCCTCAATGAGAGAAATGGGGCCGTGCTTCAGCTCACCGGCAGGATACGCCTCACTGTGAACATAGGCAACTTCTTTCAGCTTCAGGCTGCCCTCCAGGCATACGGCACTGTCCACATTCCGACCAATGAAATAGGCATCCCGGTGTCCGTAATAGCGGCTGGCGTAATACTGCACCGCTTCCAGATTTTTCTGGGAAAGGGCCTTTTCCACATCCCCAGGGAGCTCCTCCAGTCCTTTGACCCAGGCTGCATAGGTTTCCTCATCAATGGTCCCCAGTTCCCGGGACATATACAGGGCCAGCAGATAGATGACCGCCAGCTGGGTGGAGAATGCCTTGGTAGTAGCCACAGCGATCTCCGGGCCCGCCCAGGTGTAAAGGGTCTGATCCGCCGCCTTGGCAATGGCAGAGCCCACCACATTGACAATGGCCAGAGTCTTAGCCCCCAGGCGCTTAGCCTCCCGCAGAGCGGCCAAACTGTCCGCCGTTTCACCGGACTGGCTGATGATGATGACCAGACTGTGTTCATCCACCACCGGGTCGGCATAGCGGAACTCCGAAGCCATGATGGTCTCCGTCGGAATACGGCAGGACTTTTCAAAAATATATTTGGCAAGGCTGCCCACATAGTAGGCAGAGCCGCAGGCGATCAAATAGATCTTGCGCACATCTTTCAGGTATTCCCCGGAAAGATCCAGCCCTTCCAGCACCACCTGCCCGTCCTTGATCCGGGGGCTGATGGTATCCCGCAGGGCCTTGGGCTGCTCATAGATCTCCTTGAGCATGAAGTGGTCATAGCCGCAGCGCTCCGCAGCGGACAGCTCCCAGGTGATGGTCTCCTTTTTCTTCTCAATTGCCTCGCCATGGCAGTTGAAGAACGAAACAGCAGAATCGTTGAACAGCACCATTTCTCCGTCATCCATATAGGTAACGGTCTGGGTGTGCTTCAAAATAGCGGGGACATCGGAAGCGATGAAGTTCTCCCCCTCACCGTAGCCAAAAATCAGCGGAGAATCCTTCTTCACCGCCAAAATGGTATTGGGCAGATCTTCGCACAAAATGCCCAGCGCATAGCTGCCCTGGATCTGGGCGATGGCATGGCGCACAGCGGTGACGAAATCCCGGTCTTTGTCATAATAATAACCAATGAGATTGGACACCACCTCGGTATCCGTCTCGGAGCGGAAACGCAGACCCTTTGCCAGCAGCTTTTCCCGCAGCCGGGCTTCATTTTCAATAATGCCATTGTGCACCACAGCGATCTTGCCGCTGTCCGACAAATGGGGGTGGCTGTTCACATCCGAGGGTGCGCCGTGGGTGGCCCAGCGGGTGTGCCCAATGCCTACTGTGCCATGGATGGCACTTCCATGATCCGTCTGATCGCACAGCACCTGCAAGCGGCCCTTGGCCTTGGCTACCTGAAGCTTCCCTTCACCGGTCACGCAGATACCTGCGGAGTCATAGCCCCGGTATTCCAGCTTTGATAGTCCCTCTAACAAAATCGGTGCCGCCTGACGGTGGCCCGTATATCCAACGATTCCACACATGGAAATCTCCTCCTCAAATTCACCCGCAGCCAGCGTCCCGGCTGCTTGCTCCATTTTACATCATCAATGTGCTTTTTTCAACTATTTTTTTGCGCAATCAAACTTTTATATCGCAAATTAAAACAGCCGGAGCGTATTTTCTGACAATTGCTCAAAACAGCGCAGCTGTTCCAGACCGATCAGCTGCGCCCCCATCATTTCCAGCTGCAACACAGCCTCACTCCCATCCCGGAAGCAGAAAACAGGGTTCCAATCCCCTCTTAAATTATGCACCGTGCCGCTCCAGGTGCCGCCGGTACCCAGGGAGCACTGGGACACCATGGTTTTTTCACCCAAAGCGTGGATCACCCGGTTGCGGCTCAACGCCCGCAAGGAGGAAAAGGGCAGATCAAAACCGTCCTCGCTTACATACAGTATGTTTTCCCGCACCGGGTGGCGCTCCAATTCATCCGCCACCACCGAGATCACCTGTCCGCCGGCGTTCAGGCACGCCTCCTGGGCGATTTTGTCGGACCCTCTGGCGTTGCCGGAGATGAGCACATAGCCCTGGATTGCCGCCTGACGGCCCACTTCCGCAGCAAACGCCCGGTTTGGTTCCAAAATATCCCGGCTGCCCACCAGCGCAATACAACGCTGCTCAAGAAGCCGCAGCTCTCCCCTTGCCCACAGAACGCCGGGGCTGTCATCCCCCAGCTTGCGCCGCAGACGCAGGGGGTATCCGGCGGTGACACGGGTCAGCGGAACGCATTGCACCCGTTCTCCCCGGTTTAAATAGCGGCACAGCCGCTCTTTTTCCGCCAGCAAGCATAAAATATGCTCCCCCAGGACCGCAGAACAGCCCACGGCGGTCAGGTCCGAAAGCGCCAGTTCCCGGTTTTCCCGGGGCATTTCCGATGCCGCCATGCGCCGGGCCAGCAGCCGCAGCTGGGCTGTGGTCAACGGTTTTCTGGACGGATCCCCCAGGGTGCTGCTAAGCAGCAAAAATCCCTCTTCCCGGGGTGTCAACGAAATCTCCTCCGGGGTTTTGGGGGTGCCGCCTGTGCCGCCACGTCCGGGGCCAGGGTGCCGTCCTCCTGCAAGAGTACCGGCTTGATCTCATAGCCGGAGAATTTGGCGATTTCATCCAGCTTTGCCTTTTCCGGGAAATTCCCCACAATAGAATATGCGCAACCCTTGCGTCTTGCTCGGCCGGTACGGCCAATGCGGTGTACATAATATTCGTTTTCCTCGGGGATATCATAGTTGATGACACATTCCACGTCGTCCACATCGATGCCCCGGGATGCCACATCTGTGGCGACCAGAATGGCCAGCTTTCCCTGACGGTAGCGCTGCATGGTCTTTTCCCGCTGGCTCTGCTTGATATCGCCGTGGATGCAGTCGCAGTCCAGCCCCGCACGGCTGAGCTCATCGCTGAGCCGCTGGCACATATGCTTGGTGTTGCAGAAAATGATCGCCCGCTCGTAGCCCTGGGTCTTTAGCAGGCGCAGGGTCGTCTCCGCTTTTGCCAGCGGGGTGACCGTCAGGCTGTACTGATCGATATCCGGCCGATCCTCCTGCTTTGGCTCCACGGTGATCTCCACCTCATCCCGCTGGTACATCCAGGAGACCGTCATGACCTCCTGGGAAATGGTTGCGGAAAACAGGCCCAAATTTTTCCGGTTCTTCACCTTTTCGATGATCCGGGTCACATCCTTGAAAAAGCCCATATCCAGCATCCGGTCCGCTTCGTCCAGCACCACAGTCTGGATCTTGTCCAAGCGGATGGTCTTGCGGTTATAGTGATCCATCAGCCGTCCGGGAGTCGCCACCACGATCTGAGGCTTCTTCTCCAGCTGCTGGATCTGTCCGCCGATGCCGGTGCCACCGTAAAGCACTGCCACACGGATGCCCGTGAAATGGGTCAGCAAGCCCCGCAGCTCATCTCCGATCTGGATAGCCAGCTCCCGGGTAGGTGCCAGGATCAGGCCCTGGACCTCCTTCAGCTCCGCATCAATATGCTCGATCATGGGAATACCGAAGGCAAAGGTCTTGCCCGTGCCGGTGGGAGCCTTGGCGATCACATCCCGCCACTGTAAAAAATGGGGAATCGCCTCTGCCTGAATGGTGGTGGGATATCCATAGCCCTTCTTTTCCAGTGCCTTGAGCATCGGCTCTGACAGGCCGAGATCTGCAAACGTCATATTTTCATTCATGGAAATTCGTCCTCTTTGTATTAATAGATATATTTCTTAACATTATACCAGATTTCCCCTCTCTTTGCAACATATCTTTCCGCAGCAAAAATGTCCATGCGGTAGGTGTGGACAAACGGGAGAAAATGTGGTATTGTATATTATTATAAGTATAGATATGCAGGAGGCATTTTATAATATGGGTAAATTGATCGTTATCGAGGGAACAGACGGTTCCGGCAAGTCCACACAGTTCAAAAAGCTCACCGACCGGGTCACTGCGGAGGGCATCGAATTCCAGAAGCTGGTATTTCCCCAGTATTCCGAACCCAGCTCCGCATTGATTCGGATGTACCTGGGCGGCGAGTTTGGCACCAATCCTTCGGATGTCAACGCTTATGCCGCTTCCGCTTTTTACGCAGTGGACCGCTACGCTTCCTATAAGAAGACCTGGGGAGAATGGTACGACAACGGCGGCCTGATCCTGTCCGACCGCTACACCACCTCCAACGCCGTCCACCAGACCTCCAAGGAACCTGCTGAAAAGCAGGGAGAATTTCTCAAATGGCTGTACGAATTTGAGTACGACAAGCTGGGGATGCCCGCACCGGATCTGGTGATCTATCTGGATGTGCCCACTGCTTTCACCGAGCAGCTGATGCGCACCCGGGAAGCCGCCACCAACACCAAGGCGGATATCCACGAAAAGGATCTTTCCTATCTGGCTACCTGCCGTGAAATTGGTCGAAAAGCCGCCAAATTCTATGGCTGGACCGTCATCGACTGTGTCAATGACGGCAAGATGCGCAGCATCGAAGACATTCATGAGGAAATCTACCGCCATGTGCGCAGTTGTTTGGAGGATTGACCATGGTTTATGTGCTCTTGGGCACCGGCTTTGAAGAAACCGAAGCCATCGCCCCTGTGGATCTGATGCGCCGTGCCGGCATTTCGGTGCACACCGTTGGCATCGGCGGCAAGACCGTAGTCGGAAGCCACGGCATTGGCATCCAGGCAGATATCACTCTGGAAGAAATGGACCTGACAGCTCTGGAAATGATCGTCCTTCCCGGCGGGCTTGGGGGCGTGGCCTCCATTTCCGCCAGCGAAGAAGCGCTGGACGCTGTCCGTTTCGCTTGGAACAATGGAAAATATGTGGCAGCCATCTGCGCCGCCCCCACCATTCTCGCAAAGCTGGGCATTACCGACGGACGGGAAGCCACCTGCTATCCCGGCTGCGAAAGCCAAATGGGCAGTGCCGAAATGGTGGATCTTCCCAGTGTGCAGGACGGAAAACTCATCACCGGCACCAGCGCCGGATGCGCCATTCCCTTTGGCCTGCAGCTGATCTGCGCATTAAAAGGCCCCGATGCCGCAAACGCCGTCGCGGAACAGATCGTGATCCGCTGATTGGAGGTATTTTATGGACAACAAAGATTTTAACGACATCCCCCTGAATGACGACGATTGGCTGGAAAAGCTTCTGGCTGACTCCAACTACGGGGATGACATTCTGAATGATGTTACCAACGCCCCCGTTTCTTCCGAGGACGAGGAATTGGAGCGCATCATGAAAGAAGCGCTGTCTGACGAATGGGATCTGACCGAGACCATCTTGAACGCAGAGCCCATTTCCATCTACAACAATGATTACAACGAGCCCGCTCCCCAGCCCCGGGAAATGCCGGAAGATGCCCACTACCCGGAATATGAGGACGACGAAGCGTACCCGGAGGAGGATGGGACAGCCGACGAATACGACGATCATCAGGACTCCAACGAGCCGCTACGGAAAGTCCGCCCCAGAAAGCGGAACACCTACGGTCTGCTCGGCATTCCTCATTTCCTGTCCACCGTGATCTGGCTGGTCATCGCTGTCAGCATCGGCCTGTCCCTGGGCCGACTGGTTTGGATCTGCGCAGCGGATGTGCTGGCATTCGGGCGGGAGGATCAGTCCGTCACCATCACCATTTCCACTTCCGATGATCTGGATACCATCACGGACAAGCTCTATAACACCGGCCTGATCCATTATAAACAGCTTTTCCGCTTCTACGCTTCCCTGAGCAACGCAGAGGAAAAGATCAGTGCGGGCACTTTCGAGCTGAACACGCTGTTTGATTACAGCGCCCTGGTCAAGGGTATGTCTGCCAGCTCGTCCTACCGGGAGACCATTACCGTCACCATTCCCGAAGGCTACACCTGTGCCCAGATCTTTGCGCTACTGGAAGAAAAGGGTGTCTGCTCTGCCGCTGACCTGGAAGCCTACTCCATGGAAAGCGACTTCTCCTCCTACTGGTTCCTGGAAGACATGGAGCGTGGTCACAAATACGCTCTGGAGGGCTTCCTCTTCCCCGACACCTACGAATTCTACACCGACGCCACCCCCAAGAGCGTGTTCATCAAGTTCCTGAACAATTTCAACAGCATCTTCACCGATGATTTCAAGGCCCAGATCGACACGCTGAACCAGAAGTACGGCACCAGCTACACCCTGTATGACATTATGACCGTGGCTTCCATGATTGAAAAGGAAAGCGCCGGCAGCGGAGAAAACTACGATATTTCCTCGGTCATCTACAATCGTCTGCACAACACCACCGAGTTCCCCTATCTGCAGATCGATGCCACCATCGTCTACGCTTTGGGCGGCAAGAAGGAACTGACCAAGGAGGACTTGGAGCTGGACAGCCCCTACAACTCCTACAAGAACAAGGGCCTGCCCCCCACTCCCATCTGCAACCCGGGCAAGCTGGTCATTCAGGCCGCTTTGAAGCCCACAGATACCCGGTACTACTACTATGCCCTGGACCCCAGCACCGGGCTGCACCACTTCTCCAAGACCTATAAGGAGCATCAGGCATTCTTGAACAGCCTGAAATAATGACATGAAAAAAATTGAACTATTAAGCCCCGCCGGGGATATGGAACGGCTGAAAATGTCCGTCCTGTACGGTGCGGACAGCGTGTATCTGGCAGGCACCAGCTTTGGAATGCGCTCCTTCGCCGGAAACTTTTCCCCGGAGGAGCTGCCCCTGGCGGTGAAATTCGCCCACGATCACGGTGTCAAAGCCCATGTGACCGTGAACACCATGCCCCGCAACGAGGAGATCTGCCACCTGCCCGCCTATCTGGAGCAGCTGGACGATGCGGGGGTGGATGCCCTGATCGTTGCGGATCTGGGAGCGTTCACTCTGGCAAAGAAATACGCACCCCACTGCGAGCTGCATATTTCCACCCAGCAGTCCATCGCCAACTACGAGTGCGCCAGTGCCTGGTATGATTTGGGTGCCACCCGGGTGGTCCTGGCAAGAGAATTGAGCCTGCCTGAGATTGCGCAGATCCGGCAAAAGACCCCCAAGGAACTGCAAATCGAAACCTTCGGCCACGGTGCCATGTGCGTCAGCTATTCCGGCCGCTGCCTGCTCAGCAACTACATGACCGGGCGGGACAGCAACCGGGGTGCCTGTGCCCAGCCCTGCCGCTATCAGTATGCGCTGATGGAGGAAAAGCGCCCCGGGGAATACTTCCCTGTCTATGAGGACGAAAAGGGCACCTACATCATGAACTCCCGGGATATGTGCACCATCGACCACCTGAAAGACCTGATGGATGCGGGCATCGACTGTATCAAGATCGAAGGCCGGGCCAAGAGTGCCTACTACGCCGCCATCGTCACCGGTGCTTACCGCCACTGTATCGACGATATCGCCGCCGGGCGGGAGATCGACCCGGTCTGGCGGGACGAGGTAGAGCATGTGTCCCACCGGGTCTATTCTACCGGCTTCTACTATGGTCAGCCGGGCCAGTATACTGAACATTCCCGCTACCTGCGGGAGTGGCAGATTTGCGCCAGGATCGACTTCTGTGACGAAAACGGCCTTGCTCTTTGCAGCCTGAACAATAAATTTGCCCAGGGCGATGCTCTGGAAGTGGTGGGCCCGGACTTGCGCCCCTTCCCCATCGTGGCAGAGACCATGACGGATCTGGAAGGCGCGCCCCTGGCAGAGCCCCGTACCCCCCAGATGAAATTTTACTTACAGCTGCCCAAGCAAGTCCCCGCCCTGTCCATCATCCGCCGGAGCGTGGATCTATCCGCAAAATAACAAAACGGAGCCGATCCCGGCTCCGTTTGAGGCTGTCAAAAAACTGTTGTTTTTTGCCGATGAACGACTTGCCTCTCCCTTTGGGAGAGGTGTCACGGCAAATGTCGTGACGGAGAGGGCGGATTTTTGCCCTCTCAGACCGAAATCAAAGATTTCGGCCAGCTCCCCCACAGGGGGAGCCAAGGGACGGCATTTATTTGACACACGGAGAAGGGGCTGTTGCAAAATTCGATTTTTGCAGCAGCC
>CAZVAB010000028.1:0-12090 GCA_964625045.1 uncultured Oscillospiraceae bacterium
GTGGTCTTCTGGTCGATGGAAATGGCCGGAGAAAGGCCGTCGATGGAGTCCACATCCGGCTTGTCCATCTGTCCCAAAAACTGCCGGGCATAGGAGGAAAGACTTTCCACATACCGCCGCTGGCCCTCGGCGTAAATGGTGTCGAAGGCCAAGCTGGATTTGCCGGAGCCGGAAAGGCCGGTAAACACCACCAGCTTGTCTCTGGGGATGGTCAGATTCACATTTTTCAGATTGTTTTCCCGTGCGCCTTGAATGATGATCTTGTCGTTCATAGTCTACTCCTAAGCTGCAGATTTCTTACATGGTATTATACCACATTCGTGTATCTTCTACAAGTTCTTTTCCAAACAAAATTACGCATTTCTTTCATTCTCCTGCCAGTGGAGAGAAAAACGAAAAAGTAGATTGCGTGAATGCCGCCCCTGTGGTAAAATAACCCCAAAGCTGTTATTTTACATCCTTTATCAGCAAATTAGAATCGACGAAAGGAGCGAAGGAAATGCGTTTGACTGCCAAAACCGCCCGCCACCAATTGCAGCGGCTGCAGCCGTTGCTCCGCAGCTGTTCTCTGGAAACCATCCGCAAGGGGCAGAATATGCTGGGCGAGCTGATGGAAGCCCGCTGCCGCAGGCAAGTGCTTTGCAAAGAGCATCCCTTTGACCTTTTCGACGCTGCCTGGGTCATCCCCAAAGACGAACGCCGCCAGGGTGTGATCCTTTATCTCCACGGCGGCGGCTATGTTTACGGCAATCTGGACTATGCCAAGGGCTTTGGCTCCACCCTGGCGGTGCAGTGCGGTGTGCGGGTCTTCTGCGCCGCTTACCGCCTGGCACCGGAGAACCCCGCCCCCGCCGCTCTGGAAGATTGTCTGACCGCTTATCGTTATCTCTTATCCAAGGGCTACGCAGGCACGCATATCACCCTCTGTGGCGAAAGCGCCGGAGGTGGGCTGTGCTATGCCCTTTGCCTGAAGCTGAAAGCCCTGGGGCTCCCCCTGCCTGCTTCCGTTATCGCCATTTCCCCCTGGGTGGATCTGACTGCCAGCGGTGAAAGCTATGGAACGAACAAAGAGAGTGATCCCACCCTTTCCAAAGAGCTTCTGGACTATTTTGCGGACAGTTACACAGATGACCGGAAAGATCCCCTCGTATCCCCCCTATTCGGGGATCTGAGCCAGCTTCCGCCGTCGCTGATCTTTGCCGGGGGCGACGAGATCCTTTTAAGCGATGCCCAAATGCTCCACCAGAAGCTGCAAAGCAGTCTCTGCCGTTCCCAGATTGTGGTAACGCCGGAGCGCTGGCACGCCTATGTGCTGTACGGTCTGGAGGAAGACCAGCATGATTTTTCCCTTATCAACCAGTTTTTGAACCAGACCCTTTCCGAAGCCCACAAGCTGCGCTGGATGCCTTTGGACAATGCCGCCAAAATTTATCCCGCTGCCCGGCGGCAGAATTGGAGCAACGTGTACCGCCTTTCTGCCACGGTGACGGAACAGGTGGATATTCCTGTGCTCCAATCGGCTCTGGATGTGACGGTGCGGCGTTTCCCCTCCATCGGTGCCCGACTGCGCCGGGGTGTCTTCTGGTACTATTTGCAGCAGCTGCAATCCGCTCCCGCTGTGACGGAGGAAAGCAGCTATCCCCTGACCCGCATGGGCCGCAATGAGATCCGCCGGTGTGCCTTTCGGGTGGTGGTATACGAAAACCGCATCGCGGTGGAATTTTTCCACTCCCTGACCGATGGGAACGGCGCGCTGATTTTCCTCAAGAGTCTGGTCGCGGAATATTTGCAGCAAAAATACAGTCTGCGCATCCCCGCCACCAACGGCGTGCTGGGCCGCCTGGAAGAACCGTCCACGGAAGAGCTGGAGGACAGCTTTCAGAAATACGCCGGCCCCATTCAGGCCAGCCGAAAGGAAAATAATTCTTACCGCCTGAGCGGCACCCCGGAAAAAGGCGGGTTTTTGCATTTGACCTGCTTCCGTCTCCCGGTAGCGGATGTTCTCGCCCAAGCCCACGAATGGGGCTGCAGCCTGACGGTGTTCGTATCCGCACTGGTCATGGAAGCGTTGCAGCTGCTCCAATGCCAAAATCAGCCGGATCCCCGGCACCGCAAGCCCATCCGGGTCCTGATCCCGGTGAACCTGCGAAACATCTTCCCCAGCCGCACCCTGCGGAATTTCGCCATGTACACCACCCCGGAGATCGACACCCGCCTGGGAGAATACGACTTTTCCGAAATTTGCAAGGCCATCCATCACCGGATGGGATTGGAAGTCAACGCCAAGCAGATGAGCACCAAGATCGCCACCAATGTAGCCAGTGAAAAGCTGCTGGCGGTGAAGCTGATGCCCCTGTTCCTCAAGAATTTCGTAATGAAAGCGGTGTTCAACGCCGTGGGCGAGCGCAAATCCTGCCTGAGCATTTCCAATTTGGGGCGGGTAACGCTGCCGGAGGAAATGCTTGAAATGGTGCAGCGGATGGATTTCATCCTGGGCACCCAGGCCACCGCTCCCCACAACTGCGGCATTCTCTCGTTTAAAGACACCCTCTATATCAACTTCACCCGGGACATCCGGGAAAGCGACCTGGAGCTTGCCTTCCACCAGGTGCTGCTGCGCCACGGTCTCCGGGCCACTGCGGAAAGCAACGGCGAACCCAGCTGAAAGGAGCGAACCAAATGTACTGTATCAAATGCGGCGCAAAACTGGCGGACACGGAAAAGACGTGCCCCCTTTGCCAAACGGTGGTCTTCCACCCGGATATCCGTCAGCCGGATCCCCTCCCCCTGTACCCCAGAGAGAAGCTCCCGGCACCTGAGGTCAACTCCCGCACCGCCCAGATCATCGTCGCCACCGCCTTTTTACAGGCGCTGCTCATCAGTCTGGTGTGCGATCTGCAATTGAACCACGCCATCACCTGGGCAGGCTTTGTCATCGGCGGATTGCTGCTTGCCTATCTCGTTATTTTTCTTCCCGGCTGGTTCCGCCGGCCCAATCCCGTGGTATTCGTCCCCTGCGACTTTGCCGCAGCGGCGGTATATCTGCTGTATATCAACCTGACCACAGGGGGCCGCTGGTTTTTGAGCTTTGCCTTTCCGGTCACAGGGTTTACCTGCCTGATCGTCACTGCCATGGTGGCGCTGCTGCGGTATCTGCGTCGGGGCAAGCTCTATGTCATCGGCGGCGGCATCATCGCTCTGGGGGCATTCATGCCTGTCATGGAGCTGCTGCTCTGTGTCACCTTCCCCGGCATTCAGTTCATCGGCTGGGGCTTTTACCCCATGGTTGCGCTGGTGCTGCTGGGCGGTATGCTGATTTTTCTGGCCATTTGCCGCCCCGCCCGGCAGACCATGGAGCGGAAATTCTTTATCTAGATTTGGAGGAACGAAAGTTGAATCGTCTTGTTTTAATGGTACTGCGCAACTTCTGGCGGGTACCCGGTGCTTATCTCAAGCTGTGCCGCTGTGCCAAGCACCCGGAGCGCTATTCCCAGGAATATTCCTACCGCCACATCCAGACCATTATGAAATGGGCCGTCCAGTCCGGCAACATCGACCTGAAAGTCACCGGGCAGGAGAATATCCCCCAGGAGGGCGGCTTTGTGATGTACGCCAACCACCAGGGTCTTTTTGATGTGGTGGCGCTTGCCGCCACCTGCGACCAGCCCCTGGGCAGCGTGTTCAAGAAAGAATTGAGCGGCATTCCCTTTTTGAAGCAGGTCATCGCCTGCACCCATTCCTACGCCATGGACCGGGAGGACGTGCGCCAGTCTCTGACCGTCATTCAGAATGTGGCGAAGGAAGTGGAAACGGGCCGCCGCTACATCATCTTCCCGGAGGGCACCCGCAGCCGCCAGAGAAATGTGATGGGCGAGTTTCATGGGGGCAGCTTCCGGGCTGCCATGAAGGCCAAATGTCCCATCGTCCCCATTGCCTACATCGACAGCTACAAGGTGCTGGACCAAAAGGGCAGCGCCCCGGTTTCGGTGCAGATACACTACTTAAAGCCCATCCCCTATGAAGAATATCAGGGGCTGAAAACCGTGGATGTTGCCGCTCTCGTCAAAGGGCGCATCGCCGCAGCCATCCAGGAAAACACATAAGTTTTTCCGACAGAAAGGAGCAGTTTTATGGAACCTTCCCTGGAAAATCAGCTAAAACAGCGCATCCGAAACCGCAGAATGACCGAGGCGCTTCTTTGTGTTCTTTTTCTTGCGGTTGCTATCGGCTTTATGGTGGCATACGAGGAAAGCCGGGTCGTCGAGGAGCTGGGCTTCGGCCCCTTCAAGTACCAGAGCGTTACCTATCATTATGATCTGGGCTTTGGCGTTCTGGCAGGGGCGCTGGGGCTTTGCTTCAGCGGCAGCTTTCTCCTGGTCGATCTGTGCTCCTGCAGGCTCACCGCGATCCAAGTGGGCGATGATCAGCTGCTCTTTTACCGTGGGCTTATCCATACCACGCTGTATGTCAACGGCAAGGCCAACCGTGCCTGCGGCAGCTACTATCTGGAAGCACCCCTGTCCGACGGCACCAAGGCCACTGTCTCCCTGAGCAAATGGTCTGCCCACATCACTTTTGCAAACGGTCATCCGGCGGTGGACATCTAAACCGCCGGATCTTTGTTTTTCCGAAGATACAGCATTTTGACTGTTCCATGCTCCGTTTTTTGAATATTTTTGGGTGTATTTTTCATGTACTCCCAGTTGCTTTTTTCATGGACACAGTGCTATAATATCTTTGGTAGATCCTACACAAAAGAAAAAGATTTTAAAGTGAGGTATTCCCAATGATCGCATACGGAGAGAACATTCAGGTCTTTACCGGCAACTCCAATCCCGAGTTTGCACGCACCATCTGTAAGGAACTGGGCATCAACCTGGGCAGCGGCGATGTGAAAACTTTCGCAGACGGCGAAGCATCCGTCACACTGAACGAGACCGTTCGTGGCGCTGACGTGTTTTTGATCCAGTCCACCTGCAAGCCCGTCAATGACAATCTGATGGAGCTGCTGGTTATGATCGACGCTTGCCGCCGTGCTTCCGCCGGCCGTGTCACCGCCGTGATCCCCTACTTCGGCTACGCCCGTCAGGATCGCAAGGCCAAGAGCCGCGACCCCATCTCCGCCAAGCTGGTCGCCAACATGATCACCGCCGCCGGTGCCAACCGGGTGCTGACCATGGATCTGCACGCCGCCCAGATTCAGGGCTTCTTCGATATCCCTGTGGATCATCTGCTGGGCAATCCCTCTTTCTACAATTATTTCTCCAAGAAATTCCCGGAAGATCAGTTCAACTATGATGACTTCGTCATTGTCTCCCCGGACGTGGGCTCCGTGGGCCGTGCCCGTGCTTTCGCTTCCAAGCTGCACATGGGTCTGGCCATCGTGGACAAGCGCCGTCCCAAGGCCAATGTCTGTGAAGTCATGAACATCATCGGTGATGTCAAGGGCAAGACCTGCATCCTGTATGACGATCTGGTGGACACCGCCGGCTCCCTGTGCAACGCCGCAAGTGCCCTGGTGGAAGTGGGCGGCGCAAAGGAAGTTTACGCCTGTGCCACCCACGGTGTTCTGTCCGGCCCCGCCTATGACCGGATCGAGCAGAGCCCCATCAAGGAAATGGTGCTGCTGAACACCATTCCCCAGGTGGGCAACACCCCCAGCAACAAGCTGGTGTATCTGGATGTCGCCCCCGTCTTTGCCCACGCCATTAACCACATCCACGGCGGTACTTCCATCGCTGACCTGTTCTAAGCTATGTTTGGAAAATCCGGCGATAGCTATTTGATCGTGGGTCTGGGCAACCCCGGACGGGAGTACGAAAAGACCCGGCACAATGCCGGCTTCCGTGCCATCGATGTTCTGGCTGAAAAGCTGGGCTGCCAGGTGGACAAGGGAAAGTTCCAGGGACTTTACGGTCAGGTGAATTATCAGGGGATGAAGCTGCTGCTTTTGAAGCCCCAGACGTATATGAACCTGTCCGGCCGTTCGGTCTTGCAGCTGTCCGCCTATTTCCACATCCCGCCCCAGAAGATCATCGTCCTGTTCGACGATATATCTCTGGAACCGGGCCGCCTGCGCATTCGTGCCGACGGTTCCGCCGGCGGTCACAACGGCATCAAGTCCATCATCTCGGAGCTTGGCTCTCAGGACTTTCCCCGGGTGAAGATCGGTGTCGGTGCCAAAGCCCATCCTGATCAGGATCTGGCGGACTGGGTGCTGTCCAGCTTCTCCGCCAGTGAGGAAAAGGCACTGGCTTCCGCCCTTGACCGGGCCGCAGATGCTGCCTTGAGCATCATTGAAAAGGGTGTGCCGGAAACGGCAAACCGCTACAACGGCTCCAAGCCGTAAATATTGTCAAAGCACCACGGAAAGGGGGTCTATATCCCCCTTTCCGCATTGTTGCGTGGAGGAAAATATGGAAAAGATCCTGTCATTACTAAAAACCATACCGGAATACACCGCTTTGCTGGAAACACTTCGTCTGTCCCAAAGCGCTGCCGTCACCGGCATCGGTCAAATCAACCGCAGCCACATGGCAGCGGCGCTCCACGCGGATCTGGGCCGCCCCATCGTCCTGATCTGCCAGGACGACAGCGCCGCAAAAAAACTTCAGGAGGAGCTGAAGGCATTTCTTGGCATCACGCCCCCCATTCTCCCCAGCCGGGAACTGACCCTGTACGATACCGCCGTGGTCAGCCGTGCCTGGGAGCAGAAACGGCTGCGGCAGCTTTATGAACTGTCCCAGGAAGAAACCCCCATCCAGATCTTCACCTGGGATGCTCTCTGCCAGCGCACCGTTCCGCCTGCGGTATTGCGTGGCTGTGCTTTCCGGCTGCGCACCGGGGAGGAATACGATCTGGACGCTCTGGTGACCCGGCTGACGGAAAGCGGTTACAGCCGCACCAGTATGGTGGAAGGCCCAGGTCAGTTTGCCGTCCGGGGCGGCATTCTGGACATCTACTCCCCCGCCGCCGACCAGCCGGTACGTGCGGAATTTTTTGGAGAAGAGCTGGACACCATGGGTTACTTTGACCCGGACACCCAGCGGCGCACAGAAAACGCCGACAGTCTTCTGATCCTGCCCGTGGGCGAAACACAGCCCCGGCTGCACCCCAGAGGACTGCCCGGTCTGTGCGATGACATCCGCGGTCTCATTGCCCGGCAGAAACGCCGGAAAAACCTCAACGAAAATCTGATCCTGACACTGGAACGGGATCTGGAAAAATATGAAAACGGCCTGCAAAATCCCGCATCCGACCGTTATATGGCGCTGATTTATCCCGAAACTGCCACCGCCATGGACTATATCCCCAAAGATGCCCTGCTGATTCTGTGCGACCACAGTGCCCTCAAGCGCACCGCCCGTGCCCGCACAGAGGGGTTCGGAATGCAGCTGGACAGTATGCTCCAGGGTGGACTTCTTGTAGGTGAACTGTGCGATTATTGCAGCACCTGGGAGGATTTCTCCGGTCAATTGGAGGGGAAAACCGCCGTCTATTTTGACGCTTTCGGCGGCACTTCCTACCCGGAAACCAATCCCCCCAAGCAGCTGCTTCCCATGACTGCCAAGCAGCTGCCCGGCTACGGCGGCAGTCTGGACACTGCCGTATCAGACCTCTCCCACTATCAGAAAATGGAATTTGCCTCCCTTGTGCTCTGCGGCACACGCCGCAGGGCGGAGCTGTTGCAGACCCAGCTAAGGGAAAAGGGCCTGTCCGCCTTTTTGTGCATTCCTCTGACCGTCCAGCCCAAACCGGGGCAGATCCTGCTGACGGACGGCACCCTCCCCTACGGCATGGAGTACCCCAGCGCCAAGCTGGCGGTGCTGACCGAAGGTCAGCTGATTGCCAAGGCCGCCCCCAAAAAAGCGGCTAAAAAGGGTGCCACCAATCGGCAAAAGCTCAATTCCTTTACGGACCTCTCTCCCGGTGATCTGGTGGTTCACGAAAACTACGGCATTGGCCGCTTCCTCTCCATGGAGCAGATCAAGGTGGACGGTGCTGTTAAGGACTATATCAAGATCGCCTACCAGGGCTCGGACACCCTGTTCGTCCCCGCTACCCAGCTGGACCTGGTAAGCAAATACATTGGCTCCGGCGGTGAAGAAGCCAATGTCCGTCTGAACAAGATCGGCACCGATGCCTGGCAAAAGACCAAGGCCAAGGCACGAAAAGCCGCCAAGGACATGGCCGGTGCACTGATCAAACTCTACGCCGCCCGGAAGCGACAGGAGGGCTTCGCTTTCTCCGCCGACTCCCCCTGGCAGCAGGAATTTGAGGATAATTTCCCCTACCCCGAGACCGACGATCAGCTGCGCTGCATTGCGGACATCAAAAAAGACATGGAATCTCCCATCCCCATGGATCGGCTTCTCTGCGGCGATGTGGGCTTTGGCAAAACGGAGGTGGCACTGCGGGCTGTGATGAAAGCCATCATGGATGGCAAGCAGGTGGCGATCCTGGTCCCCACCACCGTCCTTGCCCAGCAGCACTACCAGACTGCCGTGGCCCGGTTCCGGGGATTTCCGGTGAACATCGATGTGCTCAGCCGTTTCCGCACCGCTGCCGAACAGCGGCGCACAGTGATGAATTTGCGCAGCGGTTCCGTGGATCTGATCATCGGCACTCACAAGCTGCTGCAAAAATCCATCCAGTACAAAGACCTGGGTCTGCTGATCATCGACGAAGAGCAGCGCTTCGGTGTCAGCCACAAGGAGCGCCTGAAAGAGATCTCCAAAGGCGTGGATGTGCTGACCCTCTCTGCCACCCCCATCCCCCGGACACTGAACATGGCCCTGTCCGGTATCCGGGATATGTCCACCATTGAAGTTCCCCCTGCGGACCGTTACCCGGTACAGACTTTTGTCATGGAGCACAACAACGCCATTTTGGACGATGCCATCCGCCGGGAAGTGGCCCGGGGCGGGCAGGTCTATTACCTGCATAACCGGGTGGAGACCATCGACCAGTGTGCCAGTGCCCTGCAAAAGCGCATCCCCGGCCTATCCGTGGGAATCGCCCACGGTCAAATGGGCGAGGATGCCCTGGGGGATGTGATGCGCTCCATGGCAGAAGGTGAAATCCAGGTGCTGGTGTGCACCACCATCATCGAGACCGGCCTGGATATCCCCAACGCCAACACCCTCATCATCGAAAATGCCGACCGCTTCGGCCTTTCCCAGCTCCATCAGCTCCGGGGCCGGGTGGGCCGCTCCACCCGCCACGCCTACGCCTATTTCACCTACCGGCCGGACAAAAATCTCACAGAGATCGCCGAAAAGCGCCTGTCCGCCATCCGGGACTTTGCCGAGTTCGGCTCCGGCTTCAAAATCGCCATGCGTGACCTGGAGATCCGGGGTGCCGGCAACCTGCTGGGTGCCGAGCAATCGGGCCACATGATGAGCGTTGGTTATGATATGTACCTGAAATTATTGGACGAAGCGGTGCTGGAAGAAAAGGGCGAACAGCCCAAGGCACCGGAGTGTACCGCCGATCTCAACGTCACCGCCAATGTGTCCCAGGAGTATGTCTCCCGGGGCGAGGAGCGGATGGACCTGTACCGCCGTATGGCTGCCATCCGCTGCCAGGAGGATGCGGAGGATCTGCTGGACGAAATCGTGGACCGTTACGGCGAGCCCCCCAAGGGCGTGCTGAACCTCATCGACATTGCCCTGCTCCGGGCCGAAGCCCAGAAGCTGAACATCTGCGACATCCGCCAGAAAGCGGGGGATGTGCTGTTTACCATGACTGCGCTGAATTTCGAAGCCATCAGCCGCATTTGCAGCGATCCTGCCTACACAAAACGGCTGCAATTCGTCGCCACTGCCAAAGTCCCCACGCTGCGGCTGAAGCTGGCTGCCAATGTGGACAGTCTCCGCCAATGCAAAGTATTTGTTGAAAAGTACCGAAATTGCTGTCAAACCAGCTGATATTCAAGTAATTTACAGTATTTTCATCCTTTGGTAACGAAATGACATTGAAATTTATGTAAAATGTGGTACAATACCCCTGATAAGAATTCGATCGCGCGGCCTGCGGGCCGCTGACAGATAGGAGAGGTTTACCATCGACAATCAATTTGAAAATTCCCGTCAGATGCCTTCCATGCCGCAAACCGGCAGCGATGCCACACAGCGGGTCAATTTGAATGAACGCAGTGCGCCCCGGCCTGCCAGCGCCCCCAATCGTGCGGCAGCCCAGGCCCCCAGCCGCACCCCAAACCGTGCCCCCGGCAAGCGCCGGAGCAAATTCACCCGGCGGGATAAGATCATCTTTATTTCCATTGCCTGTCTGGCTCTGGTATGCTTGCTGCTTCTGGGCATCGCCCTGTCCCGGCTTCTCAAGCCTGAAGAGGATGACGGCCTGATCCTGAACAATGTCATTGCCGCCGGTGTCAACCTGGGCGGTCTGACCCCGGAGCAGGCAAAATCCGCTTTGAACGAAGCCACCGCCAATACATACACCCAGCTGGATATGAAGATCTCCGTGCTGGACACCACCATTTCCCTCGTCCCCGGTGACACCGGTGCCAAACTGGATGTGGACGGCGTTGTGCAGGAGGCTTACGACTACGGCCGTACCGGCAGCCGCTCAGAGCAGCAGCAAGCCAAGACCCAGTCCCTGACCACCCCGTACATCGTCAATATCATCCCTTACCTGAATTTGAACACCACCCACATCCGCTCCGCTGTGGAGACTTTGGGCCAGCAGTTCAACAGTACGCTCTCCCAGCCCACCGTCACCATCCTGGGTCAGCGGCCCAGCCTGGATGTATCCAAGCCCGATACCACCGTTGCCCACCAGACCCTCAAGATCTATGTGGGAACTGCGGAATACGGTCTGGACACACAGCAGCTGTATGAGCAGATCCTGGAATACTACAACA
Organism: uncultured Oscillospiraceae bacterium; assembly: GCA_964625045.1. GTDB lineage: Bacteria > Bacillota > Clostridia > Oscillospirales > Oscillospiraceae > Faecousia. The sequence continues at coordinate 10,886 of CAZVAB010000028.1, forward strand.
TCAATATTTTCCAGGTGGCGGGCCAATGCACCGTGGTTGCCCCCAACTCTCTGGACGAAAAGCTGGAAGCACTCTACGCCGAGCACTGCGTGGCCCCTGTGGATGCCCAAATGGACATGAACACTTATCAGGTCACGCCGGAGGTTTACGGCTACGGCTTTGACCTGGATCTGGTGAAGGAGCAGGTGGCAAATGCCGATTACGGTCAAACCCTGGAGATTCCCCTGACCTACCTGGCTCCCGCCGTTACCGAAGATCTGCTCTCCGGGGATCTGTTCAAGGATACCCTGGGTTCCTTCTCCGCACGGATCCCCACGGATGCCAACTGGCTGCACAATGTGACCCTGGCCTGCAAAAAGCTCAACGGTCTCATTCTGAAATCCGGCGAAGAATTCTCTTTCAACACCCTGCTGGGTGATTTGACCGTCCGAAACGGCTGGGCAGAAGCCTCCGTCTTCCAGGGCACCCGGGTCACCACCGCCATCGGCGGCGGCGCAACGCAGGCAGCCAGCGTGCTGTATCAGTGTGTGCTCCGGGCCAATCTGGATATTGTGGAGCTGAAGCACCACACTTATGCGACCACCTTCATGAGTCTGGGCTACGATGCCTACACAGACGGTGGAAACAACGATTTCCGTTTCCGCAACACCCTCCCGGACCCCATCAGCATCAGCGCCGCGGTTGTGGGCAATGAGATCCAGATCACCATTGTCGGCACCGAAAGCCGGGAATATCAGGTGGATATCGAATACCTGACCATTCAGACCATCCGGCCCGGCACTCTGAAAAACCTGATGTCTGCCAACAATCCCGGCGGATACAAAGACGGTGATATTCTGGTTGCGCCTTTGACCGGTTACAAGATCGAAGTTTACCGCCACATCTATGACGGTGCCACCGGCAAGGAATTGCAGCGTGATCTTCTGGAAACCATCACCTACTCTTCCCGGGATGCCGTCGTGGTCCAGTTGCAAAAAGTCCAGGAACCGGACCCCACCATCCCCAGCGATCCCACAGAGCCCAGTAATCCCACGGATCCCACCACTCCCAGCGATCCCACTGTGTCCACGCTTCCCAGTGACCCCACCGGGCCCAGCACCGGTAGCACCTCTTCTTCTGAAAATGGTGCTTCCCAGGCGCAGTAAAATAACGAAAAAGGGGCTGTTGCAAAATTCGATTTTTGCAGCAGCCCTTTTTGCCGGTTC
>CAZVAB010000029.1:0-11231 GCA_964625045.1 uncultured Oscillospiraceae bacterium
AATTTGGCACCCACTGTATAATGCGGATTTTTGCATTTATGCGGTGTTGCCTTAAAAATTTTCCGATTTCAACTTGGTTTTAAGTCCGTATTGTATGATGGTGCCTGAGAGGAGGTGGACCCATGGGATACCAGGCGGTATTTGAGCGGTACGAAATGAAATATGTATTGACCCGCCCCCAGAAGCAGCGGCTGCTGGCCCGGATGCAGGGGCGGATGAAGCTGGATGGATATGGACGCACAACCATCCGCAATCTCTATTTTGATACGCCGGATTTCCGGCTCATCCGTCACTCACTGGACAGGCCTGTGTACAAGGAAAAACTCCGGGTGCGCAGCTACTGCCGGGCGGGGATGGATGATCCGGTTTTTGTGGAGCTGAAGAAAAAATACCAGTCGGTTGTCTATAAGCGCCGGGTCAGCCTGCCCCAGGCCCAGGCGCTGGACTGGCTTTGCCGGGGGGAGAGTGCGCCGGAGGAGACACAGATCACCCGGGAAATCGGTTATTTCCGGGACTTTTACCGGGATTTGCAGCCGAAAGTCTTTCTCAGCTACGAGCGGGAAGCCTATTATGCCTTGGATGGCACGGATTTTCGAATCACCTTGGATGAAAATATCCTCAGCCGGGAGAAAGCGGTCACCCTGGCATCGGACATCTGGGGCACGCCTATTTTGGATGGGGAGCTGACCCTTTTGGAGGTCAAGACTTCCGGGGGACTTCCCCTGTGGCTGACGAACTTTCTGACCTGGGAGGGAATTTATAAAACCTCGTTTTCCAAATACGGTAGCGCATACCGTGACCAAATTTTTGCGGCAAGCAAAGGAGAAAAGGAATATGCTGGATAATCTTTTTAAGGGAATTTTTGATGCCAGCACGGCAAATGTCATCTCTGTGGGGGATTTTCTGCTGTGCGTTGGGGTTTCGCTGGTGATCGGCCTGGTGCTGTCGCTGGCCTATATGTACCGGACACGGTATACCAGAAGTTTTGTCGCCACGCTGGCGCTGCTCCCAGCCGTGGTCTGCGTGGTCATTATGATGGTCAACGGCAATGTGGGTACCGGTGTTGCTGTTGCCGGCGCTTTCAGCCTGGTGCGCTTCCGCAGCGCTCCGGGAACGGCAAAGGAGATCGGCGCACTGTTCCTGGCCATGGGCGCGGGGCTCATTGCGGGCATGGGGTATCTTGCCTATGCGGTGCTGTTTACCCTGTTGCTGGGGGGCATGATGGTGGTGTATGCCTGCTTCGATTTCGGTGCCAGCCGGGGAGAAGCCAGGTTCAAGACCCTGAACATCACCGTGCCGGAAAATCTGAACTACACCGAGGTCTTTGAGGACCTCTTTGACCGTTACACCACCGCCCGGGAGCTGGTACGGGTGCGCACCACCAACATGGGAAGCCTTTACAAACTGACCTACAATGTGACACTGTGTGACCCCAAAATGGAAAAGGAACTGATCGACCAGCTGCGCTGCCGCAACGGCAATTTGGAGATCAGCGTTTCCACCCAGGAGAACATGACGGCATCTCTTTAACGGAGGGAGAATATGAAGCTGAAAAAAGTAACGGCCCTGGCCTTGTGCGCTCTTCTGCTCTCCGGCTGTGCCCCGGAGGACATTCTCCAGGACAGTACCGGTGGTCAACAGGAAACCATGGGCAGTGTTATCAGCGCCGTGATCGATCCCCAGGACGCATTTTCAAAGCGGGATCTGGAAGATACCTTTGAGGAAAAAGACTGCGTCATCATCAGCCTGCTGGGCGACAGCGCCCAGTGCGATGGGGCGGGGGTCAGCGTTTCCGGCTCCACCGTGACCATCACAGGGGAGGGAAGCTATCTGCTCACCGGGACCCTCAAGGGAATGGTCATTGTGGATGCGGCGAAAAATGACAAAATCAGGCTTGTGCTCTCAGGCGTGGAGATCGAAAGCGCCACTTCCGCAGCCATCTATGTGAAGCAGGCGGACAAGGTGTTCATCACCACCGCCGCCGGGACGGAAAACACCGTAAAAAACGGTGGCACGTTCACGGCAATGGATGACAATAACATCGATGCCGCCATTTTCTCCAAGGACGATCTGACACTTAACGGACAGGGAAAGCTCACGGTGGAGTCTCCTGCCGGACACGGTATCGTTTCCAAGGATGATTTGGTGATCGGAAACGGCGAATACACCGTGACCAGCGCAAGTCATGGCCTTGCAGGGAAGGATTCTGTGCGTATTGCCGCCGGAACGCTCCTGATCACTGCGGGAAAGGACGGCATCCACGGGGAAAATGCCGACGATACCACTTTGGGCTATGTCTATCTGGTCGGCGGCACGTACCAAATCGCCGCAGCCGGGGATGGCATCAGCACTTCCAACGCTCTGCGCATCGATGGCGGCAGCTACACCATTGCCTCCGGCGGGGGCAGCGAAAATGGGGACAAAGACCGCTCTGATGGCTACAGTCAGTTTGGCGGCGGCAGGCCCGGAGGATGGTTCGGCGGTTCCGGCACATCTTCGGACACATCCTCTGACAGCACCAGTATGAAAGGCATCAAGGCGGCGGGGGATATGACCATCTGCGGCGGCAGTTTTGCCATCGATGCCGCAGACGATGGCCTGCACACCAACGCTTCCATGACCATTTCCGGGGGCAGTTTCCAGATTGCCACCGGGGATGACGGCTTCCATGCGGATGAAAACCTGACCTTCACCGATGGGACGGTCAATATTACCGCTTCTTACGAGGGAATGGAAGCCCTGCATCTGACAATTTCCGGCGGCAGCATCCATTTGGTTGCCACGGATGACGGCCTGAATGCCGCGGGCGGTACGGATAACAGCGGCTTCGGCGGTCGGGATGATATGGGCGGCCAGGGGGGCAAGCCGGACAACAAGGGTGATATGCCGGGAATGCCCGATGGCGTACAAGGGGACATGGGGACACCCCCGGAAATGCCCGGAAATGGACAGGGCGGCTTTGCTGGCGGCAAGAATGATGCTCCCCAGATGCCCGGCGGGCAGGATAACAGCGGTGCATCCAGCAGGATGGGCGGTTTCGGCGGCTTCGGTGGTTTTGGCGGCATGGGCGGAATGTCTTCCGGCAACGGAAGCATTCTGATCTCCGGCGGTGAGCTCTACATTCAGGCTTCCGGTGACGGCATCGATGCCAACGGCACGCTGGAGATCACCGGAGGCAATATCACCATCTGCGGCCCCAATTACGGGGACACCGCCAGCCTGGACTTTGATACCAGCGGTAGCATTTCCGGCGGCACGGTCATCGCTACCGGCGCTTCCAGCATGGCCCAGACCTTCAGCAGTGCGGAGCAGGGCGTGATCAATTTCAACGCAGGCAGTCAAAAAGCGGGAACGGTGGTCACGCTGATGGATGCCAGCGGCAATGTGCTCCTGACCCAGACCCCGGCGCTGGACTACTCCATGATCATTTTGAGCAGCCCGGAGCTGAAAAGCGGAGAGACCTATACTTTGATCGTTGGTACGACCACCAAGCAGGTCAAGGCATCCTAAAAATGCCCCCAAGCCTTAAAGACTTGGGGGCATGATGCGACTCAGTACCAATTGCCGGATATGAGATGCCACAGGCAGAAGGGCAGAATGTTCAGAATGAGCACCAGAACATTGGCTAGTATCATGTCCTTGACCCGGCAGCTGGGTTTCCGTCCTCCGCTGATCCAACACATTGCGGACAGTGCAAAGGGGGAAAGCCACAGCATCAGCCGGGAGATCAGCAAAGCAAATATTGCGAGGATCATCCATTGCTCTGTTGCTGCGTTCAGAAATAACAGCATTGCTGTCAAAATTCCCCAGTAGACAAGGCAGGGGACGGCGGCTCGCTTGATGGCTTTGATCTCAATCAGCTCCTTGAAATTTTTCTTCATTCTAACACGGCATCTTGTGCCTGTCAATTATCCGCAGAATGCAAAATTCCCGCTTTTTTTCTCTGGAAATGTGATATCATCATTTGGTATGACGGAGGATGGGGCAATCCGATGCCGCGGAGGATTTCGCGGATATGGCGACGGTGCGCCTGTGACACTTTCTCCCGATATCTGTATTACGGCAGAAGCCCCCGGTGGTTCTCCACCGGGGGCAAGATTTATTCTTCGGTCTTATCGTTGCTTTGGGGAATGGCCTGGATTTTGGGGCTCTGGGTGTGATATACCCGGGCGTAGTCGATGAACGCAATGAGCATCACAAGGCCGTCTACAACAATGATGATGTGCACATAAAGGGGCTTCAGGGTGGGGAAGAGCACCATCAGGATCAGGCTGATGAACAGCACCGTGGTGCAGATCTTGCCGGAGATCAAAGCGCCGTCCAGCATCTTGCCGCTGCGCAGTGTCAGAATGCCGGCGATCAGCTGAAAACTCTCTTTCACCACGAACAGACACACAAGAGACAGCAGCGGCGGGTACTTCAAAGCAAGGCACACGATCAGGGAAAATTGGGTGGCCTTGTCGGCCAGGGGGTCTAAGATTTTGCCCACGGTGGAAATCATATTGAAATGCCGGGCAATTTTTCCGTCAAACATATCTGTCAGGCAGGAAACTGCCAGAATACCTGCTGCAATAAAGTGGTCCGTTACATCCTCCGCACCCAAATAGATCGCCATGTAGACAGGGATCAGCAGCAGCCGGAAAAGGCTGAGCATATTGGGCACGGTGAATAGGTCTTTTTTCCAATCCTTGATAAACATTTCTTTCCTCCAATGACGGTCGGTCATAAACACCATTGGTATATTATAGGGAATATCATAACCAATAATCAAGAGGAAATCAAGTTTTTTAAGAAAGATTTTACCGTTTGAGCAAAACGATGGTGGACATGGGGTATTGCAGCGCCAAATGCCGCCAGGTATTCCGGTCTAGTTCACCGGTGGCGGGCAGCTGGTTCAGGGATTGGAAAGCGGAAAGGGCATTGGCGGTGGGGATATCCAGAACGCCCGTGACTGCCGGGGCGGTGATGCTGCCGTAGGCATCCGCCAGGACGATAAGCATGGCCTGAACGAGATAGATGTTTGGATTATGCTCGCCCCGGCGAATGATCTGACCCGGTTCCAGAATGATCTCCAGGGGCTGCACAGGGCCCACCGCCACCAGCGCCGGGCCATAGGCCGCTACGATCCGGTCCCAGGTGGCCAGGTCGGTGACACCGGTGATGGGGAGCCCATTGCGCCGCTGGAAAGTAGAAACGGCAGTGACGGTCTGGGGACCGTAGATACCGTCAGGAATGACACTGGGCTGTAAGGGGTCATTTTCCGCAATGACCCGGAGCATGGTTTGCAGACTGCGTACAGGTTGGCCAACAAAGGATTCTGCCGGTCTCATCGAATCACCTCCTGGATTACAGGGTCCTGATTGCCAAGCCGGAGGTCTTCTCCGGGGAATTGGGTCATGGTGGAGCTGCGGGCATAGCGGGTACGGGTATTGGTCGTAGCCATGGCGGAGACGGCACGGGCAGAAGCGGTGGGCCGGATCACCGGGAAAACCGTACCATCCCGGAGACTGGTATTCTCAATGCCGGCGAATTGGTCGTAGATCTCGTCCCAGGTGCGGTCATCCACCTGCCCGGTCTCCGGCAGACCGAACCAGCGCTGGGCGGCTACCACCGCATCCCGGGTGGCAGGGCCGAAAATGCCATCGATGGTGATGGGCGGGATATTGCTGATGTAGGCGGAGAGGATGGAGAGCATATACTGCAAATGCCGCACCTTTTCCCCGGTGTCCCCCTGCTGAATGGGGTCCGGGTATTCCCAGTTGATGGAATAAAACTGCTGCCCCTGGCTGCGCAGCTCCGAAAGGGAAGTGACGGCGGTATAAAGCCGTACCAGAGCATACCAGGTGGATTTGCCCACAATACCATCCACTGCCAGACCAAAGATCTCCTGGAATGACCGGACACTTGCTTCTGTCCGGCTGCCAAAGACGCCGTCGGTGGTGGCAAGCTTTGGAATGGCGGGATAATTCTGGGAAATCCGGTTTAGTTCCACCTGAATGACCACCACTGCCGGGCCGGAACTGCCCCGGCGCAGGGGCGTGCCAGGATAGGAAGAGGTGATGCCCCGGATGGGCGCATTGGTGACGATCTCCACATTTCCATAGTAATTGCGCAGGATCTGCACATAGTCATACCCCTGCTGGGCAAGGTTTTGGCTGCCCCACTGGCTCAGACCTTCGCAGGTGACGGTGGTGCCGTTGCAGAATTTGGCAGCCAGTGGCTCTACGAAGTTGGGCCGACGGAGATAGTCGTTGAACAATCGGTCAACGATCCGGGAGATGTTTTCAAAAAAACTCCGTCCGTTGACAAATGCCTGATCGTAGGCGGTGTTATTGGTGATGTCAAAATCATATCCCCGGCTGCGGTAGAACTCGGTATAGACCCGGTTCAGCGCAAAGGAGACGATGGCAAGAATATTGGCATCCAGAGCATCTTCGTCCCAGGTGGGGTAGATCTCGCTGGAAGCGACATTTTTTACATAATCGGAAAAAGAAACGGTCACATTGGCGGCGTAGGCAGAGGGCGCACCCAGGTGAACCGTGATCCGCTGTGGAATGCTGGGCAGAACGACGGGCATGGGACACCTCCTTTAAAGATTTTGCGACGGCGTATCGAAAGTCTCGGACTGGGCCCTGCTTTCCGGCAGCTCCGATAAGGGAATCAGCTCCAGATTTTGGTCTGTGGTGATACCCGCAAACACCTGCAAATTTTCAATGAAGATCTGTTCGTAGTCCTGAAGCCGGGCTGTCAGGTTCACCACGGTAAAGGGCCGCTCTCCCGGGTCGGGGCTCTGGCTTTCGGAAGCGTCCGGCACCGGCACGGCGATGGGGGCGATACGCCCGCTGCGATCCGTCAGCCGCATGGCAATGGCGGTGCCGTCGGTGGCGGTGACGGTAACGGTCACATCGGACAGCGGGATCTGGGCATTGCTTGCGTAGGCGTGGACTTGTATGTATCCGGTAGCTGGCAGAGAGATCACTCCTTTCATGTTGTTGGATTATTATATGAACTGGGGGCATGATATGTGCGGATGGGCCTGTAAATCAGGCCCTGCCATCACAGAAATCCTTCCATTTGACGGATGTTGCGGTTTTCACAGTCCAGCAGCTTCTGGGCAAGGGCAGTGACCGCACCGTCATTTTGATGATACCGGTGGAGATTTTTCAGCCCCTTGATCACGCCCCGGGTGTTGCCCTGGACCATCATGGCGGCGATCTTGGAGTCACATTTTCCGTACATGAGCTTGGAACGGCTCATCATGTCCGCCATGGAGCGGACGGCGGGGTTCAGCTCATTTAGCTGCCAGTGACGTTGGGCGGCTAGATCGTAGGCTTCCTTTTCGATGGCATCGTATTCCTTTTTCTGGTCATTCAGAGCCTTTTTCAGCCCGGCGCTGTTGGCTGCACCTGTGACACTTCGGATGCCGATCTGCCCCATCTGGGTGGTTTTCAGCAGGGAAGAGAGAATATCTTTGCTGTCTTTCATGGTTATCACCTCATTGACAGTATGGTTTGCGTCGGGAAAGCTATGCGTGCCAAAATTTGAGGTAAGCGCATAGGATGATGCGTTGAAGGAGGGAATGCTATGTGTGCCATTGCGGGACTCATTGGTTTGCGCGGGGATGACGCGACACTGAAGAATATGCTCGATACCATGAAGCGGCGAGGGCCGGATGCCATGGGTGTGGCACGGTTCGGGGCCGGGTATCTGCTCCACGCAAGGCTTGCGGTGATCGATCCGGCGAGGGGCAGCCAGCCTATGAAATTGCATCAGGGGCAGGAGATCTTCACCATCGTCTACAACGGCGAGCTTTATAACACGCCGGAATTGCGCCGGGAGCTGGAAAAAGAAGGCCATCATTTTCTGACGACTTCAGACACGGAGGTACTGCTGCACAGCTATGCCCAGTGGGGAGAAGACTGCCTTCAGAAACTCAACGGTATTTTTGCCTTCGGGATCTGGGAGGAAAAAAAGCAGCGGCTTTTCTTCGCCCGGGATCGGATCGGGGTCAAACCGCTGTTTTTCAAGGAACATGAGGGTGGGCTGCTGTTTGCCTCTGAAATCAAGACCATCCTTACTTATCCCACGGTAAAACCGGAGGTGGATGAAACGGGCATTGCACAGATTCTGATGCTTGGCCCGGGGCGTGTACCGGGCAGCGGCGTATTCCGGGGCATCCGGGAGCTGGAACCGGGGGAGTGCGGATATTTTGAAAGAGGTAAACTCAACATCGGCCGATACTGGAAACTGACGGACCGGGAGCACCGGGAGAATTTTCAGGAGACTGCGGAGCATGTGCGTAATCTTGTGACGGATGCGGTCCTACGCCAGACGGTGTCGGATGTGCCCATTGGGACATTTCTTTCCGGCGGGCTGGATTCCAGCCTCATTACAGCCATCTGCGCCAAGAAGATGGGCGGAAAACGGCTGCCGACTTTTTCCGTGGATTATGTGGATAATGACAAATACTTTGTTCCCAGTAAGTTCCAGCCCAACTCCGATGGGGTCTACATCGACCTGATGCAGCGCACTTTCTATACGGACCATCACCTGTGCGTCTTGTCCCCGGAGGATCTGGTGGCGGAGCTGGACAACGCCACATACGCCCGGGATTTACCGGGAATGGCGGACGTGGATCTTTCTCTGCTGGCCTTTTGCAGGGAGATCAAAAAGGATGTGACAGTCGCCCTTTCCGGGGAATGCGCTGATGAGATCTTTGGGGGCTATCCCTGGTACCGGGACCCGGAGGTTCGCAATGCCGACGGTTTCCCCTGGGCGCAGAATACCGCCTACCGTCAGAGCCTGATGGTTCCAGGGCTTGCGGAAAAGATCGATGGAGAGATATTCGTCCGGGAACAGTATGAAAAGACCTGCCGGGAAAGCGATATCCTGCCCGGTACCACTGCCCAGGAAAAGCGGATGAAGCAGATGGTGAATTTGAATTTCCGCTGGTTCATGCAGACACTTCTGGATCGGAAAGACCGGATGAGTATGTATTCGGGGCTGGAAGTGCGGGTGCCGTTCTGTGATTACCGCATTGCGGAGTACCTTTACGGCGTACCCTGGGAGTTTAAAGACTACCGGGGAAAGGAAAAGGGCCTGCTGCGCTGGGCCATGGATGGTCTGCTGCCTGAAAAGGTGCTGTGGCGGAAGAAAAGCCCATACCCCAAGACCTGTGACCCCCGGTATTTGCAGCTGGTCACGGAGAGAATGGAGCGGCTGATGCAGGAAAAAAATGCACCGCTGTTTGAGCTGGTATCCAGGGACGCGGTGGGCAGGATCTTGCGGGAAGAACCCCTCTGGCCCTGGTACGGACAGCTGATGCGCCGCCCCCAGACCATTTGCTATTTTTTACAAATCAATAGCTGGATGGAACAATATCATGTAGATCTTGTCTATTGACAGAATTCAATTTTCATATTAAAATATCGTCAAAATCCTAAGATGGGAGAGAATCGATAATGAGAAAAACAAAGATTATTTGCACCATCGGCCCCGCCAGTCAGAATGAAGAAACACTGACAAAAATGTGCCTGGCAGGCATGAATGTTGCGCGTATGAATTTCTCCCATGGAGATCATGCGGAGCAAAAAGCGAAGATCGACCTGGTGAAAAAGGTTCGTGAAAAGCTAAACCTGCCCATTGCCATCATGCTGGACACCAAGGGCCCGGAGTACCGCATCGGTACCTTCGCAGGCGGCAAGGTGGAAGTCAAGGATGGTGCGCCGTTCTGCTTCACCATTGACGATGTGGTGGGCGATGAGACCAAGGTCTCCGTCAATTACAAGCGGCTGAATCAGGACCTGAAGCCCGGTGACCGGGTGATGGTCAATAACGGCCTGGTGATTTTCGATGTTGTCCGGGTAGAGGGCAGTGATGTTCACTGTAAGGTGGTCACCGGCGGCGTTATGAGCGATAAGAAGAGTATGTGCTTCCCCAACAAGGTCATGTCCGGCCCGTTCCTGTCCGAGAAGGATAAGGCGGATCTGCTGTTCGGTATTGAGAACGACGTGGATTTTGTGGCGGCATCCTTTGTCTCCACCCGCCAGGATGTGCTGGATATGCGGACGTTCCTGGATGACAACGGCGGCAAGGCCATCGATATCATCGCCAAGATCGAGAACCGACCTGGCGTGGATAACATCGAGGAAATCTGCCAGGAGTGCGAGGGCATCATGGTCGCCCGTGGCGATCTGGGTGTGGAGATCCCCTATGTGGAAGTTCCCGCCATCCAGAAAATGCTCATCAGCAAGTGCCGTCTGCTGGGCAAGCGGGTCATTACCGCAACGGAAATGCTGGAGACCATGATCTACAATCCCCGGCCCACCCGTGCGGAGATCTCCGATGTGGCAAACGCTGTCTATGACGGCACTTCCGCTGTGATGCTTTCCGGCGAGTCCGCCGCAGGCAAGTACCCGGTGGAGGCAGTGCGCTGCATGGCCCAGATCACCGAGTATACCGAGGGCCATACCAGCTACCGTCACCGCTTCTACACCACGGAGTTCCAGATCCAGAACAATCTGGATGCCATTTCCCACGCCGCCTGCTCCATGGCCATCGATGTGGATGCCAAGGGCATCGTGGTCTGCTCCACCTCCGGCAAGACGGCCATGATGGTCAGCCGTTTCCGCTGCCCGGTGGATATCATCGGCATGACCACCGACGAGACAGTGTGGCGCAAGCTGGCCTTGAGCTGGGGCGTGACCCCTGTGATCGCAGATAAGTTCACCTCCATGGATGTGATGTTTCACTATGCCAAGGAGAGCGCTAAGAAGGTGCTGAACCTGCAAAAGGGCGACAATGTGCTGCTCACCGGCGGCCCCATTGACGGCACCCATGGCAATACCAACACCATCAAGGTGGAAAAAATTTGACCCAAAGCCCACTGCTGCAGCAGTGGGCTCAGTCTGTCAAAAAACTTCCCAAAAGCTCCTGTATCTGGTATAATAAAGGAAACGGGGGTGTAATTATGGAAGATTGGAGAAAAGATGCGCGCAGGGAGCCAATCATCATTGACATAGATTCGTTAGTCCCGGCAGATCATCTGCTGCGGAAGATCGAAAAGGTGATGGATTACGAGTGGCTGTATGAGTGACTAGATCCATATTACTGCCATAACAATGGCAGACCTGGAACGGATCCGGTTGTTTTAATTAAGATGGTGCTGATTCAGCATCTGTTTGGCATACCTTCTCTGCGCCAGACACACCGGGAGATTCAGGTAAACCTTG
>CAZVAB010000030.1:0-11112 GCA_964625045.1 uncultured Oscillospiraceae bacterium
GGGCGGATTTTGTGGCTGCCGGATGTTAGAATTGTATTTTTTCAGTAGACCCTAACTTAATGACATTGCGGAGAAAAACGGTCAAGGGTTTCGTTCATTTTACCTTGGGCTTGCGGTAGTAGACGATCCACTCTGCCAGGGCGCACATGGGCAGGGCCACGAAGAAGTCCACAGCGGAATGCTGTTTGATGAACATGGTGGACAGGCAGATGAGAATGACGAAGACCACCACCAGCGACTTCCACCACCAGGCGGCGGCTTTTTCTTTCAGCCACACGGACAGCAGCGCCAGGGAATAGCCCACATGAAGGGACGGACACACATTGGTGCTGGTATCGGCGGCGTAGAGCACGCCCACCAGACGGGTCAGAACATTGTCGTTCTGGAATACCTCCGGCCGCAGATCCTGACGGCTGGGGTACATCACATAAATGGCCATAGCCACCACCTGGGTGATGATGATGTACTTGGACAGCTTCTTAAAGCTGTCCACATTGTAAAGGGCAAAGTACAGCAGCGAGCCTGCCACCAGCAGATACCAGCCCACATAGGGAATGACGAACCACTCGCAGAAGGGGATCACATCATCCAGCCAGCAGTGGATCACATGGCAGGACTCCGCGGGAATGAAATTTTCCGTGATGAGATAGGCCAAAAAGTAGAAGATCCAGCCGGAAAGCAGCTTTAAATGGGAAAATTCCGGGTCATTCAGCTTGGAAAGGCGAAATTTGCGGTAATCAACCATGGGTGTTTTCATGGGATGCGACCTCCTGGGGGGTGTTGTAACGGTAATGCTTGCGGGATACGTTTTCGTAGGGCACCACCCGGTGCAGTGGAAGCTCTGTGGCGATATTGGTGATCTGCTCCATCAGATAGTCACAGATCCGGGTGCGTTCCAAATCAATGGGGGCATCCGGGCAGAAGGTGGTGGGCTTGCCCAGACACATGGCTTTCAGCTCCGGGGCAATGTACATGGGTACGAACTGCACGGCCTTGCCGGTACGCTTGTGATAGAGCTTTGCCACATCCACGAACTTCTCCTGGAACTGATTGACGATGTGGTTGTGGGGCGTGTAGCATTCGGGATAGATGATCACATTGGTGTCATCGTTTAGCGCTGCCAGTGTTTTCTTGAAAGTGGACAGCAGCCGGTTGTCGTGAAAGACCGGGATGGTGTGGGCGTTGTTGAATACGCACACGGAGAAAGGAGCGATGATGTAGGACAGGAGCTTATAAAACCAGTGGGTGTACTTGGGCTTGCGGCTCCAGAAGTCCTCAAAGGCATAGCCGGGGACTTCTTTCAGATACATCATCTGGCTGGCGCACCAGATGGTACGCTTTCCCGGGAAGTACAGCTCCGCGCAAATGGGGCCGTTCATTTGGGTGTGGTTACCCACGATGATGCAAGGTTCATCGGGCAAGTTTTCCAAACCCTGTACGGTGGTCCTGGGGTAGAACAGCGCCACCAGCCACCGGATGATCCGGTACGAAACCCTGCTGAGCCAGCCAAGGCAGACGTTACAAGCGGCGGGGAAAAGGATCTTGAGATTTCGGTAGCTGTACAGCAGGAACGACAGCACCATCACCGTGGTCACCAGGGTCAAAAGGGTGTTGGAAAGGGGGGCGCTGATGCCGGGGAAGATCAAATGGATGACCATGACGCAGTAGAGCATCACGGTGGTGAGCTTCCCGTGCCAGTCCGCTCCCAGAACGGTCTTGGTCTTTTTGATGGTCAGAAGGCTGGTGATGCCGGTGCATACTTCTTTGACCACCAGGATCCCAAAGGGAATGAGCATCCGGGGAAACTGGGTCAGCAGGCAGTAGAGCATGGCGATCTGGGTCAGCTTGTCAGCCACCGGGTCGAGTGCCTTGCCAAAGTCGCTGATCATGTTCCAGCGCCGGGCGATGAACCCGTCCACCACATCGGTAAGGCCGGAAAGAGTCAAAACCAGCGTGGTGCCCACCGCATCGTGCAGAACACAGTATTGGTAGACCAGCACGGGGATCAGGCAGAGCCGGAACAGGGATAAAAGATTGGGAATTGTGACGATTTTCTTACTGTAATCAGTCCCAGCAGGTGGAGTCATGAACAAAAAAGCCTCCTATGTCAGAATAATACAATAGTATATTCCGGGAAATTCAACTCAACTTCAATTCAACTTCAACAATTGTTGAAAAAATCATGCCTTAGCGCAGGGGCAGTGTCACATGGAACGCACAGCCCCGCTGGGGGAGATTGTAGGCGGTGACGGTGCCGTCCTCAATGCTGAGGATGCGCTTGACCAGGGCCAGACCCAGACCGTTGCCCTCTTCCTTGTGGGAACTGTCCGCCTGGTAGAATTTGTCGAAGATGTGGTGCAGAGCCTCGGAAGAAATGCCTGGCCCCTGATCTTCAATGACAAAATGGAGGGTTTGCGCCTGGGCGTACAGCCGGAGGCGGATGAGGGTATCCGGGGGGCTGAATTTCACAGCGTTTCCAATGAGATTGTCCCACACATGGTACAGAAGATTTTCGTTTCCAAAATATGCGACCCGTTCCAGATCTACATCAAATTCCAAATTTTTAGCCGACCAGGCGGACTCCAATGAGAGAATGGACTGGCGGATCTGCTCATCCAGGCGGAACCGGGACTGGTTGGTGGGGATGGACTGGTTTTCAATTTTGGACAGCAGCAGAATATTGCCGGCCAAAGTGGAGAGCCGCTGGGTGTTGAAAATAATCTTTTCCACATAAGCCTGCTGCTGGGCGCTTAACTGGTCGCTGCCCTGGAGGAGCATGGAATAGCCCTCGATGGCGTTGATGGGGGTCTTAAATTCGTGGGAGACGTTGGAGACAAAACTGGTCTGGAGGATCTCGGTGTTGCGAAGCTCCTGGGTCATCAGGTTGAAGCCCTCATAGATCTCCCGGATCTCCTGGGAGGTGGTGGGCTTGACTTCCATCCGTACATCAAAATTACCCTCTGCTACTTGGCGCATGGCCCGGCCCAGCTTGCGGATGGGCTCAAAGAACATCCGGGACATGAAGCTGGTGAGAATGCTGCCGATGACCAGACTGATGACCGCAAAAATCAGAACAGTCCGCCCGGGCCAATCCTTCAGCAGCGCATCGGGAACCAGCTTGCTCAGGAAAAAGGATACCACCACCGTGACCACCAGTTCAAAGCAGACCTGCAGCGTCAGCCGCAGACGAAGGCTGAACTTATTAGCCCAGCAGGTGCGCAGCCAGTAGATCAAACCCCGGCCTTTCATAGCCGCACCACCTTATAGCCAACGCCCCGCATGGTGACGATCTTGAAATCCGGGTTGTCCCGAAAACGGTCCCGCAGCCTGCCAATGTGCACATCCACGGTGTGGGTGTCGCTTTCGGAGTCATAGCCCCAGATCTCGTCCATCAGCTGCTGCCGGGTGAAGATCTTTCCGGGGAAAGAAGCCATTTTGTAAAGAAGCATAAATTCTTTCTGGGGCAGGATCTGGCTCTCGCCGCCGGTGGTGGCGGTGAGGGAGTCCATCTCCAGCACAGTGCTGCCGATGGTCTGGCGGCGGTCGTTGATCATCTGGGCACGGCGCAGCAGCGCTTCCACCCGCAGCACCATTTCGTTAACATTTACAGGCTTGACCATGTAATCGTCCGTGCCGGAGAGAAAGCCCCGGCGCATATCGTCAAAGGCATCCTTGGCGGTGATCATCATAATGGGAATGGTGCTGCCGCTGCTGCGCAGAGCCCGCACCAGAGCGTAGCCGTCCATGACGGGCATCATCACATCGGAGATGATCAGATCGTAGTAGTCCGCGTCCAGAGCATCCAGGGCTTCCTGTCCATTGGACACGCCCTTGATGGTGTACCCTTTGGTCAGCAGCACATGGGCAAATAATTGCCGCAGCTCCAAATCGTCCTCCGCAATGAGTATTTTCAGCATGACAGATCCTCCGGGTCATCGAAATCGTTTTCTACATTTTAACCCAAAAGGAGCGGAATTTCAACAGCGGAAATAGATACTTGCAAATAGAGGGAAAATTGCTATAATAATGTATAGGATTAGAATACGAAAGTGTTACCATTTTCGGGAAGGGGCGGTTTTATGAAAAAAAGACCTGCGTGGCAGAGAAAGCTTCAGCTGTCTCCCACCCAAACCATCGCCTGCGTGTTTGTGGGGCTGATCTTTCTGGGCGGTGTGCTTTTGACACTGCCGATCTCCTCCCGCAATGGTGAGAGCTGCGATTTTCTTTCGGCGCTGTTTACAGCCACTTCTGCCACCTGCGTAACAGGGCTGGTGATGTTCGACACCTGGACCCAGTGGAGCGGCTTCGGTCAGGCGGTGATATTGCTGCTCATCGAGATCGGCGGACTGGGCTTCATGTCCGTTGCCTCCACGGTGGTGTTTTTGCTGCGGCGGCGGGTGGGCCTGCGCCAGCGGATGGTCATGGCCCAGGCACTGTCCGTCAGCGATATGGAAGGCATCGTAAAGTTACAGAAGATCGCCATTGTGGGAAGCGTTCTGGTGCAGTTGACCGGGGCGCTGGTCCTGACACTGCATTTTTGGCCGGAATACGGCCTGCTCCGGGCCGTCCGTTGGGGCATTTTCCATGGCGTTTCCGCTTTTTGTAATGCGGGGTTCGATATTTTCGGTTGCCTGAATATGGGCAACAGCCTCATGGGCTTCCAGTCCGACCCGGTGCTGCTGCTGACTCTGGGCACCCTGGTGGCGGTGGGGGGACTGGGCTTCTTCGTTTGGGAAGAAGTGGTTCGTCTGCACAGTTGGAAAAAATTCAGCGTTTACACCAAGCTGGTGCTGCTGATGACACTGATCCTGATTTTTGGCGGCGCAGCGGGCTTCTGCCTGCTGGAATGGGATAATCCCAATACCCTTGGGGTCCTTTCCTGGCAGGATAAGATCCTGGGCGGCCTGTTCCAGTCCCTGACTGTGCGCACGGCGGGCTTTGATGCCATCGGGCAGGGAAGCCTGACGGATAGCGGAAAGGCCTTGACCATGGTGCTGATGCTCATTGGCGGCTGCTCCGGCTCCACAGCCGGCGGCCTGAAAACGGTGACGCTGGTGGTGCTGCTGCTGTTTCTGTGGAGCAGGATCCGAAGCCGGGAGACGGTGTGCGTGTTCAAGCGCACCATTCCCCATACCCAGGTGCTGGATGCTATGACCATCGCCATGATCATGATGGGTCTGGCATTCTTTGGGGGAATGTTTCTCAGCGCCACTTCCCCGGTGAGCTTTATAGATGGGCTGTATGAGTCCGTTTCTGCGCTGGCAACGGTGGGCCTGACCACGGGCATCACCACGAGCCTGAGCGTGGCATCCAAAATTCTGATGATTGTGTATATGTATTTCGGGCGGGTGGGCGTTTTGACTTTGAGCATCGGTTTCCTGATGGGCAACCGGGCGAAGGAGCGCTACCAATACGCCCAGACGAATCTGTTGATCGGATAGGAGGAAAGAACCCATGAAATCTTATGTTGTTGTTGGATTGGGCCGGTTCGGCCATGAAACGGCCCGGCTGCTGTGCGAAATGGGCTGTGAGGTGCTGGCCATTGATGTGCGCACCGAGCTGGTGCAGCAGATCGCCAATGATGTGACCCAAGCGGTGGTGGCGGATGCCCAGGACAAAAGTGTGCTGAAAGCATTGGGCGTGCAGGAAATGGACTGCGCAGTGATCGCCATTGGTGACGATCTGGCAGCATCTGTGCTGGCCACCATGAACATGAAGGAGCTGGGCGTTCCCCAGGTGGTGTGCAAGGCCCATGACGATACCCACCGCCGGGTGCTGGAAAAGCTGGGAGCGGACCGGGTGGTGATCCCGGAAAAGGAATACGCTGCGAGACTGGCCCAGAGCCTGGCTTCCACCAATATTCTGGACTACATCGAGCTGTCGCCGGACTATGGCATTGCGGAGGTGCCCGCACCTGCGTCCTGGCATGGCAAGACCCTGCGGGAGCTGAATGTCCGGGCAAAGCTGGGGCTGAACATCCTGGCGGTGCGCCGGGGCAGCGGCATCAATGTGTCCCCCGCAGCGGATTTTAGCGTGGGAAGCGGAGATGTTGTAGTGGTGCTGGGCAACAGCGCCGCACTGGAAAAGGTGCAGAAGCTGTGATGGAAACGAGAATTACAGCCCGGAAGAACCCACTGATGCAGCAGATCCGCCGTCTGCTTGCTTCCAAAAAGGAGCGGGAAAAGGCAGGGCTTTTTGTATCCGACGGCACGAAGCTGTTGGAAGAAGCTGTGCAATACTATGATGGTCTGGACACGGTGGTGCTGTCCGACGGTGTGGAAGTGGATGTTCCCGACCATGTGAAGCTGGTGCGGGTGCCGGAGGATGTGATGCAGTCCATCTCTCCCATGGAAACGCCCCAGGGGGCGCTGTTCCTGTGCCGCCTGCCGGAAAAGAAGGAATTTGTCCCTACCCACGGAATGCTGCTGTTGGATGGCTTGCAGGATCCGGGAAATCTGGGCACGATCCTGCGCACGGCGGATGCTTTGGGTGTCCCGGTTGCGCTGCTGGAAGGGTGCGCCGATCCTTACAGCCATAAGGTGGTCCGCGCATCCATGGGTGCGGTGCTGCGGGTGCAGCCCGTGCAGACCACCTGGGCACAGGCCAGGGAAAAATGCGCCGCGGCGGGCATTCCCATTGGAGTGACCGCTTTGACAGACCGGGCGGCGGATATCCGCAATGCGGATCTTTCCGCCATGGCGGTGGTCATCGGCAGTGAAGGCCGGGGCGTTCGCCCGGAGGTGCTGGAAAATGCCGATGCGGAGCTGATCATTCCCATGACGGCCCACTGTGAGTCTCTCAATGCAGCGGTGGCATCTACCATCGTTATGTGGCAGATGAAGAAATAAACAGACAAGGAGGACAGGATATGCTGATCCATTGGATATGGCTGGCAACACGCCCGGCGGTGAGCGACCGGCAAAAGGCTGCGCTGCTTCACGCTTTCCGGGACCCGGAGGATGTATACTTTGGGGAAAAATCGGCATATTCCAATGTGGAAGGGCTGACGACGGATGCAGCCGACGCACTGGCGGACAAGAATTTGACCCAGGCGCAGGAGATTTTGGACCAGTGTGTGGAAAAAGACATCCAGATCTGCACCTTTCATGATGCGGCGTATCCCGCCCGGCTGAAAAACATTGGGGACCCGCCCATTGTGCTGTATTACAGGGGGCATCTGGGGGCACTGGACAGTTGCCCGGTGATCGGTGTGGTGGGCACCCGGAAAGCATCGGTTTACGGACTGACCACCGCCAGCCGCATGGGCTACCAGATCGCCAAATGCGGCGGTATCGTGGTCTCCGGCCTTGCTTTGGGTATTGATGGCAATGCCATGAAAGGCGCCATGACTGCCGGCGGCACGGTGGTGGGCGTTTTGGGCTGCGGCATCGATGTGGTGTATCCGCCTACCCACAAGTCACTGTATCTGGATACGGAGCGGTGCGGCTGTCTGCTTTCGGAGTTCCCGCCGGAAACGCCGCCCATCAGCTGGAATTTTCCCAAGCGCAACCGTATCATCAGCGGCATCAGCAACGGCGTGCTGGTGGTGGAGGCCCCGCAGAAAAGCGGCGCTTTGATCACCGCCCGGCAGGCGCTGGAGCAGGGCCGGGACGTGTTCGTGGTGCCCGGGAACATCGACGTTCCCACGTTCCAGGGGAGCAACCATCTTCTGCGGGAGGGAGCCATTGCGGTCAGCTCCGGCTGGGATGTGGTGGGGGAATATGAGGCCCTTTATCCCGGAAAAGTGGGGCCGGTGCAGGAAGAAGCGTACAGCCGGATCCAGCCGGAACGGGTGGAAATGCCCATGGCCCAGGTGGCGCAAAGGGCAGAAAAACCTGCCCAAAAATCCCAGCTTCATCAGCGGAAAAAGAAAAAAGTTATTGACAACGGGGAAAATGCGCCGTATAGTGACCAGAAAGACCCGTTGGTGTCTTTGAATGAAGAAGAAAAGAAACTCCTGGCTCCGCTGAAAAACGGGGAATGCCAGGTGGATCAATTGATCGCGGAAAGCGGCTTGCCCACAAGCAAGGTGCTTTCCATGCTGACACTGCTGCAGATCCGGGGCATCATCAAGCTGCTGCCGGGCAAGCGGGTGGCACTCAAGTAATCAGGAAATGGAGCATATACATGGCAACACCGTCCAAACTTGTGATCGTGGAGTCGCCTTCCAAGGCTAAGACCATCGGAAAATATCTGGGGCCGGATTATACCGTCAAGGCCAGCATGGGCCATTTGCGGGATCTGCCCAAGAGCACCATGGGCGTAGATTTGGAACACGACTTTACACCCAAATACATCCCGGTAAAGGGAAAAGAAGACCTTATCAAAGAACTGAAGAAAGAAGCGGCTAAGGCAGATACCGTATATCTGGCAACGGACCCTGACCGGGAGGGCGAAGCCATCTCCTGGCATTTGAAGGAACTGCTGCAGCTGTCGGATGAAAAGGCCTACCGGGTGACTTTTAACGAGATTACCCAGAAGGTGGTGCGGGAATCCATCCAGCAGCCCCGGGATATCAATTATTCCCTGGTGGATGCCCAGCAGGCCCGGCGGATCCTGGACCGGATCGTGGGTTATCAGCTGTCTCCGCTGCTGTGGAAGAAGATCCGCCGGGGCCTGTCCGCAGGCCGTGTCCAGAGCGTAGCCACCCGGCTGGTGGTGGATCGGGAAAATGAGATCCGTGCGTTCGTTCCCAGGGAATACTGGTCGCTGGATGTGAATTTGAGCCGCATTGGCAAGCCCGGTTCCTTCGTGGCCCATTACTACGGCGATGAAAAGAAGCGGGAGCTGGAAAACGAAGAGCAGGTCAATGAGATCCTGTCGGATATCGATGGAAAGCATTTTACCGTGACAAATGTGAAGCGGGCGGAGAAAAAGCGTTCCGCTGCGCCTCCTTTCACCACCTCCACCTTGCAGCAGGAGGCTTCCAGGAAGCTGAATATGACCCCCAAGCGCACCATGGCCATCGCCCAGCAGCTGTACGAAGGCGTGGACGTGGAGGGGGAGGGCACCACGGGCCTGATCACCTATATGCGTACCGACTCCCTGCGGCTTTCTGACGAAGCCATGGCAGCGGCGGCTGACTTTATCAAGCACCGCTACGGCAAGGATTACTATTATGGCAGCTTCCATGTGTTCAAGACCAAGTCCGGGGCACAGGATGCCCACGAAGCCATCCGGCCCACCCATGTGGAGCTGGACCCGGAAGCCATTCAGGGCAGCCTGACCAAGGAGCAGTACAAGCTGTATAAGCTGATCTGGAGCCGCTTTTTGGCCTCCCAGATGGCAAATGCCCTGTATGATACCGTGTCCATCGATACCGAATGTGCAGGTCATACCTTCCGCAGCAGCCACCAGAGCATGAAGTTCGCCGGTTTCATTGCCGTCTATGAAGAGGGAAAGGATGAAGAGGGCGAAGCAGTTGGCTCACCCTTGCCGGATCTGGCAGTGGGGGATACGGCAGCCTGCACCGATGTAAAGAAGGAGCAGCATTTCACCCAGCCCCCCGCCCGGTATACGGAAGCGACTCTAGTCAAGGCGATGGAGGAAAAGGGCGTGGGCCGTCCTTCCACCTACGCATCCATCGTTTCCACCATCCAGGATCGGGAATATGTGGTGAAAACCGATAAGCGTTTGGCACCCACCCCCTTGGGGGAGGTGGTCAATGGACTGATGATGGAGCGTTTTAACGACATCATCGATGTGGAATTTACCGCCAATATGGAAAACAAGCTGGACGATGTGGAAGCGGGCAACCGGAAATGGAAGGAAGTCCTGGCTGACTTTTACCGGGATTTCCACCAGGAAATGCTGGATGCGGAAGCAGCCCTGGAGGGCGTGCGGCTGAAAGTGCCGGAGGAAGAGACGGACGAGATCTGCGAGCTGTGCGGCCGGAACATGGTCATCAAGATGGGCCGGTTCGGCAAGTTCCTGGCCTGCCCCGGCTGGCCCGATTGTAAGAACGCAAAGCCTCTGGTGGAGCGGATGCCCGGTCGCTGCCCCAAGTGCGGCAGCGGGATGCTCAAGCGCAAATCCAAGCGGGGTTATGCCTACTACGCCTGTGAAAAGGGTGCGGAATGTGGCTTTATGACCTGGGATGTGCCCACGGAGTTCGATTGCCCCGGCTGCGGCCAGACCATGTTCAAAAAGTCCGGCAGAGGCCGGATGAAGCCTTTCTGCATCAACGAGCAGTGTGAGCATTTCCTGCCCGAGGACAAGCGGGGCTATTATAAGAAGAAAACTGCCGAAGAGGGGGCTGAAACCAATTTGGATGCCGGCGAACCCACGGAAAAGACGGGGAAAAAGACAGCAGCCAAGAAGCTGGCGGCGAAAAAGACCACCAAAAAGACAACTGCGAAGAAAACCGCCCCCAAGAAGACGGCCAAGAAAAAGGAGGCTGACGCATGAGTACGGTAAAAGTCATCGGTGCGGGCCTTGCCGGCTGCGAAGCGGCCTGGCAGCTGGCGAACCGGGGCATCCAGGTGGAGCTTTATGAGATGAAGCCTGTGAAAATGTCCCCCGCCCACCACAGCGGAGATTTTGCGGAGCTGGTGTGCTCCAATTCCCTCCGGGGAGACCGGCTGGAAAATGCCGTGGGTCTTCTGAAAGAGGAGCTGCGCCGCTGCGGAAGCCTGATCCTCCAGTGTGCGGAAGCGACCCGGGTGGAAGCGGGTGGATGCCTGGCGGTGGATCGGGGCGGCTTTGCGAAGCTTGTCACGGAGAAAATCAAAAGCCACCCCAATATCACGGTGCTTTCCCAGGAGGTCACCCAGGTGCCGGAGGGCCCGGTGATCATCGCCACGGGGCCGCTGACCTCGGACGAGATGAGCAAGGCCATCGGAGAATATTTCGGAGCGGATTATCTGCACTTTTTCGATGCGGCAGCGCCGCTGGTCACGGCGGAGTCCGTGAATATGGATCTTGCCTGGTGGCAGAGCCGTTATGATCGGGGAACACCGGATTATGTCAACTGCGCCATGGATAAGGAGCAGTACGAGGCATTCATCAAGGAGCTGATTGGGGCGGAAGAAGCGGAAGTCCATGGCTTTGAAGACAAGAATGTGTTTGAAGGCTGTATGCCTGTGGAGGTCATGGCCCGCCGGGGCTTCGACA
>CAZVAB010000031.1:0-11008 GCA_964625045.1 uncultured Oscillospiraceae bacterium
TCTGCACCTGCCAGAAGTGCATCCGCACCGGCGATATCGAGAACATCGGCAAGACTGCCCGCCACGGCACCTATTTTGAGATGCTGGGCAACTTCTCCTTTGGTGATTACTTCAAGCATGAGGCCATTGCCTGGAGCTGGGAGTTTTTGACCAAGGTGGTGGGCCTGGATGAGAACCGTCTGTATCCTTCCATCTATGAAAACGACGAAGAGGCTTTCGAAATCTGGACCAAGGAGATCGGCGTGCCCGCCGACCATGTGTTCCGCTTCGGCAAGAAGGACAATTTCTGGGAGCATGGCTCCGGTCCCTGTGGCCCCTGTTCCGAGATCTACTATGACCGTGGCGAAAAGTATGGCTGCGGCCAGCCCGGTTGTACCGTGGGCTGTGAGTGCGACCGCTATATGGAAGTGTGGAACAACGTGTTCTCCCAGTTCGATAACGACGGTCAGGGCAATTACACCGAGCTTGCCCAGAAGAACATCGACACCGGTATGGGTCTGGAGCGTCTGGCAGTGGTCTGCCAGGATGTCAACTCCCTGTTCGATGTGGATACCGTCATGAACATCACCAACCATGTGACCAAGATCACCGGCGCTTCCTACGGTCAGAGCGCCAAGAACGATGTTTCCCTGCGTGTCATCACCGACCATATCCGTGCATCCACCTTTATGATCGCGGACGGTGTGCTGCCATCCAATGAGGGCCGTGGCTATGTGCTGCGCCGGCTGCTGCGCCGGGCTGCCCGTCACGGAAAGCTGCTGGGTGTGAATCATCCGTTCCTGTACGAAGTGGTGGAGACTGTTGTGCGTGAGAACGAAAATCACTATACCTACCTGCGGGAGCGGGCGGATTATATCACCAAGGTGGTCAAGGTGGAGGAAGAGAACTTTGCCCGCACCATCGATACCGGTATGCAGATCTATGCCCAGAAGCTGGCAGAGCACAAGGCAGCGGGCAAGACTGTCTTCTCTGGCGATGATGCTTTCCTGCTCAGCGATACCTACGGTTTCCCCATTGATTTGACCGAGGAAATGGTGGAAGACGAGGGCATGACCGTGGATATGGAGCGCTTCACCGCTTGCCGTGAGGAGCAGAGAGTCCGTGCCCGGGAAGCCCGGAAGGCACTGGGTGACCTGGCCTGGGCGGGTATCGATCTGGGCCTGGATAATACTCCCACTACGTTCGTGGGCTATGAAGAGAATACCTGCAGCGCCAAGGTGCTGGCAGTATGCGTTGGGGAAGAGGTTTCCGGTTCTATTGCTGGCGGCGAAAGCGGCATTTTGGTGCTGGATCAGACACCTTTCTATGCGGAAATGGGTGGCCAGGTGGCGGATCATGGTGTGATCCTCATCGGTTCTTCCCGCTTTGAAGTGAACAATGTCCAGAAGGACAAGGCTGGCAAGTACCTGCACTACGGCAAGCTGAACAGCGGTACCATCAAGGTCGATGATATCGTCTGCGCCAGCATCGATGTGGAGCGGCGCAAGGCCATTATGCGTGCCCACTCCGCCACCCACCTGCTGCAGAAGGCGCTGGTCAGCATCCTGGGCGATCATGTGCACCAGGCTGGCTCTCTGGTGGAGCCCGACCGCTTGCGCTTCGACTTTACCCATTACTCTGCCCTGACCCCCGAGGAGCTCGCCAAGGTGGATGCTATCGTCCAGTCTGCGGTTCTGGAAGGTTACAGCATCGATGTGCGGGAAATGTCCATTGACGATGCCAAGGCCATGGGCGCAACGGCATTGTTCAGCGAGAAGTACGGCGATACCGTGCGTGTGGTCAACATGAGCGGCTATTCCATCGAGCTTTGCGGCGGTACCCATCTGGACAACACCGCAAAGGTCGGTCCCTTCCTCATTGAGAGCGAAGCATCCGTTGCTTCCGGCGTGCGCCGGATCGAGGCCATCACCGGTAAGGCATGCATGGCGGATATGATGAAGAACCGGGAGCGGCTGTATCTGGCTTCTTCCATGCTCAAGACAAAGCCCAATGAGCTGGGTGACAAGATCCAGAGCCAGGTGGAGGAGATCAAGAACCTGAAGCGTTCCATCGAGACCTTCCGTGCCAAGGAAGCTGCGGGTGAAGTGGATCGGTTCCTGTTCGGCTCCCGTGAAGTGAGCGGCCTGAAGGTGCTCACTGCCTCCGTGCCCAATGCTGATGCCGGCAAGCTGCGCCAGATGGGCGACCTGCTGCGGGATAAGGACAGCTCCGTTGTGGCAGTCCTGGCTACCGTCAACGAAGGAAAGATCACGTTCCTGGCTGTCTGCGGCAAGGAAGCAAACGCCAAGGGCATCAAGGCTGGCGACCTGGTGAAGCTGGTCTGTACCGCTTGCGGCGGCAGCGGCGGCGGCAAGCCTGACTCCGCCATGGGCGGCGGCAAGGATGTGTCCAAGGTGGATAACGCCCTGGCACTGGTGGATGATTTTGTCATTTCCAAGCTGAACTGATATTTCGAAAGAGCGCTGCCCGTCTATGGCGGCGCTCTTTTTCAAAAGAAGGGAGGAAAAGCGGTGCGCAAACTGGTGTATTTTACCCTTGGATTTGCCGGGGCGAGTTTGTTCGGAAGCTGTTTTTATGGCAGCTGGATGCTGCCTGCCTGCGCTGCCGCTTTTCTTCTGGCAGGAGTGATCTTTGCGTTTCGGTCTGAGGAAAAGGACCATCGCCGGGTCTGTGTGATGCTGCTGGGCCTTGCAATGGGCTTTGGCTGGTTTGCCCTTTATGATGAAGCGTATGTGGGGATCGCCAGAGGCATGGATGGGCAGACGTTGTCCGTTCAAATCATTGCCTCCGATTACAGCTATGAGACCGACTATGGCAGCGCGGTGGAAGGGACAGTTTCCCTCAATGGAAGACAATATCGGGTCAAAGCCTATCTGAAAGAGAAGGAGACGGTTACTCCCGGGGATCAGATCAACGGCAACTTTCGCTTCCGGCTGACCACTGACGGCGGCAGGGAAGACCCCACCAGCCACCGGTCTGAGGGCATCTTTTTGCTGGCTTATCCCAAATCCAAGGCATCCATTGTTCAGGCTGAGCAAATTCCAAAAATCTGTCTGCCAGCCCTTTGGCGGCAGAAGTTACTTACCTCCATTGGGGAGATTTTTCCAGAAAGAACCGCAGGATTTGCCGCTGCGTTGCTCTTAGGCGACCGGACGGGTATTGATTATGAGCTGAATACGGCGTTCAAGGTCAGCGGCATCAGCCATGTGATCGCAGTATCCGGCCTTCATGTGTCCATTTTGTTTGGGCTGCTGTATACCCTGACCGGGAGAAAACGGGTGCTGTCCTGCCTGGTGGGAACTCCGGCACTGGTACTGTTTGCGGCAGTGGTGGGCTTTACCCCCTCCATTACCAGAGCCTGCATTATGCAGTCGCTGATGCTCATTGCGTCGCTGACAGATCGGGAGTACGACCCGCCTACAGCGCTGGCCTTTGCGGTGCTGGTGATGCTGGTCGTAAATCCATTGACGATCCTGTCGATCAGCTTTCAACTGTCCGTGGGGTGTCTCATTGGTATTTTTCTGTTTGCCCAGAGAATTCGGGAGTACCTCATTGCCCCGGAGCGGCTGAATGTGGGAAAAGGGAAAGATATCCGCACAAGGCTGAAACGCTGGGCCGCAACTTCCGTTTCCGTTACGGTGAGTGCCACGGTGGTCACCACACCTCTGGTCGCCTATCATTTTGGCTGTGTCAGTTTGGTGGGAATCGTGACCAATCTGCTGGTTTTATGGGTCATCAGTTTTATTTTCTATGGTATTCTTTTGTGCCTGGGGATCAGCCTGTTCTCCGCAGGCGTGGCGGGGATAGCGGCAAAAGTGATCAGCCTGCCCATCCTCTATGTGACCGGAATGGCAAAGCTTTTGAGTAAAGTGCCTATGGCGGCAGTGTACATCGTCAGCCCCTATGTGGTTGCATGGCTGGTGGGGGTGTATGTGCTGCTGGGGATTTTCCTGCTGCAAAAGAGAAAGCAAACACTTTTGCTGCTGGTTTGCGCCGTCTCCACGCTGCTGCTGTCCCAGATCCTTTCCTGGACAGAGCCTTTGTGGGATGATGTCCGCATGACTGTGCTGGATGTGGGCCAGGGCCAGTGCATCCTGCTCCAAAGCGAGGGGAAGACCTACATGGTGGACTGCGGTGGAGACGATGGAGAAGCGGCGGCGGATCTTGCCGCGGAGACATTGCTGAGTCAGGGGATCTCCCGGCTGGATGGCATCATTCTGACCCACTATGATGCGGACCATTCCGGGGGCATCGGTTATTTGCTCACCCGCATCCGCTGCGATGAGCTGATCCTGCCTGATCTTGCGGATGAAAATGCCGTGGTTCCTGGGCTGAAAGCCCAAACAAACGGCATGGTTCGCTATATTGACCGGGACACGGTGCTGACCTTTGGGGAGTGCCGTATGACGGTGATCGGCCCATATTCTTACAAATCAGGCAACGAAAGCAGCTTGTGTGTCTTGTTCCAGCGGGAAAATTGTGATATACTGATAACCGGTGACCGTGGGGAGATCGGGGAACTGATGCTCCTGCAGGAGCATCAGCTGCCACAGCTGGATGTGCTCATTGCGGGGCACCACGGCTCCGCAACTTCCACCGGAGGGGATCTGCTGGCGGCAACCGTGCCGAAGCTGGCGATCATTTCTGTGGGGGAGAATAATCATTATGGTCATCCCAGCAGTGCGGTTTTAAAACGGCTGGAGGCCATCGGCTGTCAAGTCCGGCGGACGGATCTGGACGGTACCATTCTTTACAGGGGGTGAAACCATGGCAAGAAAAAATGACACCCGGGAATCCCTGCAGCAGCTGAAAGCTGCCATCAAGGCGGGAGCACCGGAGCGGTTTTATATTTTCCATGGGGAGGAGACCTTCCTTCTGACCCATTATCTAAATCAACTGAAAAATCTGCTCATTGAGGAACTGACGGAGTCTTTTAACTTCCATCGGATGAACAATGAGACTTTTGATATCCAGTCCTTTGCCGATGCGGTGGAGAATTTGCCTATGATGGCGGAGCGCACCATGGTGCAGGTGGATGATATCGACCTGTTCAAGCTGCCGGAGGGGGATCGGAACAAGGTCGCGGAGATTTTGTCCGATGTGCCGGACTACTGTACGGTGGTCTTTACCTTCGAGACCGTTGCCTGGAAGCCGGACAAGCGGCTGAAAAAGCTCTGGTCTGCCATTGAGGAGAACGCCTCCATTGTGGAGTTTGCCAAGCAGGATCAGCGGGATCTCGTTGCGTGGGTCAACCGGCATTTTCTGGCTAATCAAAAGCGGATATCCACAGAGCTGTGCGCCTACCTCATTGAGATCACCGGGGGCACCATGACTGCTTTGAGTGGTGAGATCAGCAAGATCTGCGCCTATTCCGGGGCTGGGGAGATCTGCAAAGCGGATATCGATGCGGTGGTAGAGCCGGTGATGGATGCGGTGGTGTTCCAGATGACGGATCTATTGAGCCAGGGCCGCTATGCCCAGGCGCTGGAGAAGCTCCAGCAGCTGCTGAAGATGCAGCAGGAGCCCCTGGCGATTTTGGGTGCGGTGGGGGCGCATTTTCGCCGCATCAGCACCGCAAGAACGCTGCTGGATCACGGCCGCCCGGCGGCGGAGCTGATGAGCCTGTGCGGCATGGCGGACTATGCCGCACGGAAGACCATGGATGCGGCCCGGCGGTTCCGCCCGGAGTTTTGCAAGGCAGCGGCATCTTTGGTGTTGGAGACGGACTACCGAATGAAAACGTCCTTTGATGACCAGGAGCGGCTGCTGGAAATGCTGCTTCTGCAGCTGGCCCAGGAGGCACGGAATGCTTAAAATCAAAGAGGCCATCCTGGTGGAGGGCCGTTATGACAGGAATACGCTGAGCCAGATCGTGGACGCACCGATTTTTGAAACTGCGGGATTTGGTATTTTCAAGGATAAAAAGCAAATGCAGCTGCTGCGCCGGGTGGCGGAAAAGCGGGGGCTGATCGTGTTTACCGACTCTGATGGAGCGGGGTTCGTCATCCGCAACCACATCAAGAGCGCCATCCCCGGAAAGTACCTGAAACACGCCTATATCCCGGATGTTTACGGCAAGGAGCGGAGAAAGTCCGCACCGGGTAAGGAGGGAAAGCTAGGCGTGGAGGGAATGAACCGGCAGGTGATCGAGGAAGCACTGCGCCGCTGCGGCGCTACCGTGGAAGGGGAAAGTGCCCAGATCACAGCCGGGATCACAAAACAGGACTTGATTGAATTGGGCCTGTCCGGTGGGGCGAACAGCGGTGCCCTGCGTCTGGCTTTGCTGAAAAAATTGCAGCTTCCAGAGCACATGAGCGCCAATGCCATGCTGCAAACGCTGAACCTGCTGTATTCGCTGGAAGAATTGTCTGATATCGTAGAAACTTTGGAGAAAAACGATGGTTGATATCTCTGTAAATAACTTAACAAAATTCTTTGTGATCGGTGAGAACCTGCTGGAAGGGCTGTCCTTTGAGATCCAGGAGGGGGAGCGGGTGGCGATTTTGGGCCGCAACGGCTGCGGCAAGACGACCCTGTTCAAAATTCTCACCGGGGAAATGGACTATGACGATGGGGATGTGTATGTAAATCCCAACAAGCGGCTGGGTCTCATTTCCCAGATCCCGGTGTTCCCGGCGGGCTACACCGTGGAGGATGTGCTACGGTCTGCTTTCGCCCAGGTCACCGCTGCCAAGCGGAAAATGGAAGCGCTGGAACTGGAAATGGCCCACGGTGCGACAGCGGAGCAGCTGCGCCAGTATGATGCTCTGGTGAACCGTTTCCAGGCTGGCGGCGGCTATGAGATGGACGTGGAAGTGGACAAGATCTGCAACGGTCTGGGCATCACCCAGGAGCAGCGGGGACAGGCATTTGACAGCCTTTCCGGCGGTGAAAAGACCCGGGTGAACCTGGCACGGCTGCTGCTGGAAAAGACGGACATTTTGCTGCTGGACGAGCCGACGAACCATTTGGATCTGCGCAGTGTGGAATGGCTGGAAAGCTATATCAACAGCTTCAAGGGCACGGTGCTGGCGATCTCCCATGACCGGTACTTTATCGACCAGATCGCACAGCGGGTCATTGAGATCACCGACGGTCATGCGGAGTTCTATTCCGGCAACTATTCGTTCTACATGGACGAAAAGCAGGCCCGGTTCGATCTGCAAATGAAGCAGTACGAGCAGGAACAGGCCAAGCTGAAGCAGCTGGGCTATACGGTAGAGCGGATGAAAGGCTGGGGCATCAACAACCGTACCTTGTACCGCCGTGCCATGTCCATCCAGCACCGGATGGAGCGGATCAAAAAGACCGAGAAGCCCAAAACGGAAAAGACCATGAAAGCCACCTTCGGGGAAAAGGATTTCTCCGGGGATGTGGTGTTCAAAATGAAAAATGTCGCCAAAGCGTTTGGCGACCGGACACTTTTTTCGGATGTGAATCTGAATGTGGAGGGCGGAGAGCGTATTGCCATCCTGGGGGACAACGGTACTGGAAAATCCACCTTTATCAAGTGCCTACTGGGGGATGAGGACTGCGCCGGCAAGATCCAGTTCGGCCCCACGGTGAAATGGGGATATTTGCCTCAGATCATCCACTTTGACCACCCGGAGCGCAGCCTGTACGACACCATGCTCTATGAAAAGAACTGTTCCCCGCAGGTTGCCCGTGACCGTTTGGGCCAGTTCCTGTTCCAGGGAGAGGATGTGTTTAAGACCGTGGGCACCCTTTCCGGCGGTGAACAGTCCAGATTGCGGCTGTGTATGCTCATGGACGAAAAGATCAACCTGCTGATCCTGGACGAGCCCACGAACCATTTGGACATTGCGTCCCGGGAATGGGTGGAAGCTGCCATTGAGGAATTTGAGGGCGTGCTGTTGTTCGTTTCTCATGACCGGTATTTTATCGAAAAGTTTGCCGAGCGGATCTGGCTGCTGGAAGATGGGCAGATCCGGGATTTCCCCTGTGGATACGAGAAATACCGCTCTATCATCGAGCATGAAGCGGCGGCAAAGCCTGCGGTCACCGCAGCTCCCAAGCCCAAAAAGGAGAAGCCCAAGGGCGGTACCAAGGAGCAGGAAAAAATAGTGCGCCGGTTGGAGCGGGAGATCGAGAAGCAGGAGGCGGTAATCGCCGCCTTTGAGCCCAAGATCGAGGCGGCTGCTGCGGACTATCAGGAGCTTTCCCGGCTGATGAGCGAAAAGGAAGCGGCGGAAGAAGTGCTGCTGGAGCTGATGGAAGCCTGGGAACAGGCCCAGATGTGACAATGGAAAAGCGCCATCCGGTGGGATGGCGCTTTTTGTCGATGTGTTACTTGAACTCGGCAATATACGTCTCGATGTTCGTAAAATACGGCTCCAGCCAGGAAAGGGGATTAGGCGAGTAATCTGATAACATTATATAAGTCTTGATGTTGTCAAGGGCGGTGGGTCTGGTCAGCAGTTCAGTAAATTCCGGGCAGAGATACATGAAGGTATACAGGGGATAGTGCCCGTCAAAAAACGCACTGGTCAGCC
Organism: uncultured Oscillospiraceae bacterium; assembly: GCA_964625045.1. Lineage (GTDB taxonomy): Bacteria > Bacillota > Clostridia > Oscillospirales > Oscillospiraceae > Faecousia. Next base: position 8,514 of record CAZVAB010000031.1, read on the forward strand.
AATCGGTCTGGTCATGATTTTTGATAATGGCAACGATCAACTTCTGATCATCCAGCTTGGAAAGGTCTGGGCAGTCCGTCCGTACTTGATATTCCTGGATCTTGGGGATGTAATATTCGATAAGATCGAAATTGCTGTTGGGAAATTCCTGCTGAAGCGGTTCCGGATAGGTGTTGATACTTTCCACGGCTATGGGCCGTGTGACCAGCTCCGTAAAGGCCTGGCTGTGATGCATCAGCTGGGACAGCTGGTTGTGAGCGGTCATGTAGCTGGACAGCGTACAATATACAATGTCCTCGCCTAGGGGCATGGTGCGAAGCAACGCTTCATCACTCATGCCGCAAATGTTTGTGACCCCGGATTCCGTGGAAACACCCGTGTTATCAAGAGTGTTATCCGGGGGCGTGATATGGCAGGCACTAAGTGTGCAAACCAATGCCAGTGATAGTAAAATGGACAAGATTTTCTTCATCATATTTCCTCCTGCTGGCGATTTCCTTGTAAACACTCTCTTTTAATGTCATTATAGACTGTTTTTGGGGGGTAAATCAAGTAGGCAACTTGTACAATATCACAAAGTAACTTTGGGGTGCTTTGATACAAGGGTTGACACTTCTGCTAAAAGGGCATATAATAAACGAAAAGAAAAATTGAAGGAGCGAAATACAAATGAGTTCTTGTAGTGGCAATTGCTCTACCTGCGGTTCCGATTGTTCCGACCGCAAGGCGGAGAGCTTTTTGGCACAATTAAACCCCAGATCCAATGTTAAGAAAGTCATTGCGGTCGTATCCGGCAAGGGCGGCGTGGGCAAGTCCACCGTTACCTCCATGCTGGCAGCGGCTATGGCAAAGCAGGGCAAGCGTGTGGGCGTGCTGGACGCCGATATCACCGGCCCCTCTGTTCCCACCGCCTTCGGCGTGTCCGAGTGCCAGGGTGCCAATGAGGATGGTCTGTATCCGGCCCTTTCCGAGGGCGGCATTCAGGTCATGTCCATCAATCTGCTGCTGGATAATCCCGCTGACCCTGTGGTTTGGCGTGGCCCGGTGATTGCGGGTGCGGTCAAGCAGTTCTGGACGGACGTGATCTGGGAGAATGTGGACTATCTGTTCGTGGATATGCCTCCCGGAACCGGCGATGTGCCCCTGACTGTGTTCCAGAGCCTGCCGGTGGATGGCATCGTCATCGTCACTTCTCCCCAGAATCTGGTCTCCATGATCGTGACCAAGGCGGTGAAGATGGCAAACATGATGCACATTCCTGTCCTGGGTTTTGTGGAGAACTATGCTTATCTGGAATGTCCTGACTGCGGCAAGAAAATCGAAGTGTTCGGCAAGAGCCATCTGGACGAGATTGCAGCCCAGCTTCAGATCCCGGTGCTGGTCCGGCTGCCCATCGACCCGGCTGTGGCAGAAGCCTTCGATAATGGTGCTATGGAAAGTGTCAATACCGATAAGGTCGCACCGGTCATTGCAGCCATTGAAGAAAATGCATAAAATTATCGCCCTCTGCATGAATGCAGAGGGCGATTTGTGTATCACAGAATTTTGCCCACCAGGTACCACAGCACCAGCAGCAAAACAAGCATGGGAAGATAGCCAACCAGTACTGCGGAGCCGATGGCGATGGAAGCAACGCCGAAGCTGTTCAGCGTATAAACAAGTGCGCCCAGCAGTAATGTGGTCAGCATGGCCCGGGAGAGCATCTTGCCCACCAGAGTGGCGAAGAAGAAGGTGTACAGGAAACCGATCAGGGGATTGGCAGAAGCCAGCACAGCACCCACCAGGCTCTTCAGGGCGCCCACCAGCAGCATGACCACCAGCAAACCAAGCAGGATCACCGGTGCCCAGATCAGCAGTCCCTCGGGCAGCAGCGCTGCCAGGACCTGATTGACGATGGCATACAGGAACATACCGATGGCAACGGACAACACCCGGAAGAACAGCCAGCCCAGCAGTTTCTTGCCCTGGGGCAGCCAGCTGTTGACCAGGTTCACCAGAAATGCCAGAATGATCATGTTCAGCACTTCCCCGCAGATGGTCACATAGTCCGCACTTGCGATATTGAAAATATGCAGATGTTCACCGGAAATGGTGACAAAGGGCAGAGGAGAGACGAGAAATTGCAGATCCAGGCCGAAGCTGTGGATGCAGACGGTGATGGCGTAAATGAACAAAATGCCGATGGCGGAAGAAACACTCTGATTGAGCGTGGACTTCTTGCCGAACACCATGCGTCCGATAAATCCGAAAATCAGAGAGCCAACGGTCAGCACCAGAGCCAGCATCAGGAAAGATGCGACTTCGTCACTGGCACCAAGACCGTTTTTAAGAAGTTCAGTAAAGGAATTCATGTTATACCTCCTATGAAAGGGAAAAGCCGCCAGAGAATATTCTCTGGCGGCTATGTTTGTGGGAAGTGAGATTACTTGATCTCAGCGGTAGCGCCAGCTTCCTTCAGCTCAGCGACCAGCTTCTCAGCGTCTTCCTTGGAGATA
>CAZVAB010000032.1:0-10750 GCA_964625045.1 uncultured Oscillospiraceae bacterium
TTTCTTAACTTAATGACATTGCCCTTTGGGGAGGGTGGCCGAGCGTAAGCAAGGCCGGGAGAGGTTGCGGATCTTTCGCCTACCGGCGAGGATGTTTCTTCCGTCAAAAATCAAAGATTTTTGACACCTTCCCCAGAGGAGAAAGGCTTTTCCGGGACAGAAGCTCCGGCTTTTATGCTGCCCGGAGCAACAAAAAAGGGTGCGCTGCTTCGTGACAGCGCACCCTTTTTCAGTGGTCATTCGTTAAAAAACAGCAGGGAGAACCAGGTGACCACATTCTCACCGTACTGAAATTCCAGCCCAAATTCCTCCAGGGTAGGAATGATGTTGATGCCCTGGCTTTCCACACAGGGGTGCATTTTTTCCGGGAAACGGCAGGGCTGTCCGTCCAGAATGGCGCACCGGGGACAGACGGCGCAGGCTTCCGTGGAAAGAATGTACGGCTCGATGCCCTGGGCCCGGAACAGGTCGGCCACCTGATCGGTGGTGGCTTCGTGGTCTTTCCGGGTGTCCAGCGTTCCCTGCAGATCTGAAATATCCGCCACTTCTGTAATGGTGGAGATCATCAGGCAGCTGCGGTAGCTGAGGCATTTGTTCCGGCAGCACTCCACACTCCCGACGCCGGGGGGGCAGGCCCAGGATTTGCCGTACATGGTGCATTCATGCTCACAGATCCATCGGACCCGCTGGGAAAATTCCAGTTTTTCCGGGTCGATAAAGTCGTAGAAGTAGAGAGGAAAGTCCTGCAATTGATCCAATAGTTTTTCTCTGTCCATCAGGCGAATTCCTCCAAAATTTTCTGGCAGCCCGCCATCACGTCCTGAAATGACACTTCAAAATCCCCGGTATACCAGGGATCGGCAACATCATGGGGCAGAAGCGGGCGGATCTTCTTCGGGTCCCGGGGCAGCATCTGGGCCAGATACCGGGCGTTGCTCCGGTCCATGTAGTAGATCCGGTCAAAATGGTGGTAGTCCGCCATGGTGATCTGCCGGGCGGCGTGGGCACCGCAGGGAATGCCGTGGGCTTCCAGAGCCCGGCGGGCGGGGGGATAAATACCGTTGCCGATCTCCTCCCGGCTGACGGCGGCGGAGCGGATCTCAAAATCATAAGTACGCCCGGCCCTGTTGACAAGTTCCTTCATCACAAATTCAGCCATGGCACTGCGGCAGATATTGCCATGGCAGACAAAAAGCAGTTTGGTCATTCCTGGTATCTCCCATTTTCTTTGTGGGATGATTATAGCATATTTTGACACCAAATGCTACTGCCAATGTCAAAAGACCGGAGCTCATTGCGTGGCGGGTGGGTGAATATTGCGGCGGAAACGGGAAAAAGCGCATCTTCTGGTTGCAAAAAAGAGAAAAAAAGGATATGATATACTAGATAAAATATGGGAGGAGCTGCCCTATGTACTATCAGGAAGCAAAGGAAGAATATGTGCAGGCCCTGCGTCAGGGTCAGCGGGAATACAAGGCGCTGGTGGCTGCGGGAAAAAATCCCTATCCTGCGGTGCTGGACGAGCTGCTGGATGGCCGGGGGAATGAATCGCTGCAGGAATTGGGCCTGCTGGATATCCCGGCAGAGCTGATCGTGGGCATCAAGTCCGCCGGGCGTATCAGCGCCTTTACTGCCAGCTTCAAGCCGCTGCTGTCGGCGGAAAGTGAATTTGCCAGCAAGTGGATCAACCTCTGCGCGGCGCATTTTTCCAGCGGCATCCGGGAACCGATCTTGTGCTACGAGTATCTGGGCCAGTTTTATGTCCAGGAGGGTAACAAGCGTGTCAGCGTGCTGCGGCATCTGGGTGCGCCCCGGATCACGGCTACCGTCAAGCGGCTGCTGCCCATGCGGGATGGCAGTGAGCGGGTGGAAGCGTACTATGAGTTTTTGGATTTTTACCGGTGCAGCGGTGTCTATGACCTGCAATTTCAGCGGCCGGGGGCCTATGCCCAGCTCCTTTCCTACCTGGGAAAAGAGCCGGGAGATAGCTGGGACGAGCGGGAAAAGCGAACTTTTTCTGCCTATTTCCAGTATTTCCGGGAGGCTTTTGGGGCTCTGGAGCTGAAAAATACGGATTTGCAGCCGGGAGAGGCGCTGCTGCTGTGGCTGCAGGTACATCCGTTCCGGGATCTGGGGCGGCTGTCCACCCGGGAACTGAAAAATTCCCTGGCGGCATTGCAGGATGATTTTCTGGCGATGGCGCATCCCAAAACGGTACAGGTGCAGACCGCACCGGGAGATACGGATATCCGGCCCAGCATCCTGAACCGTTTCATCTACGGCGCACCAGAGCACCTGAATGTGGCGTTCATCCACGCCATGAACCCGGAGACCAGCAACTGGATCAAGGGCCATGAGGACGGACGGATGCACATGGAGGCGGTCCTGGGGGATCAGGTGACGGCCCGGAGTTATTTCCATGCGGACACCCCGGAGCAGGCGGAAGCGCTGCTGGAACAGGCGGTGCAGGAGGGGGCAGAGGTGATCTTTGCCACCACCCCCCAGCTGCGGCGGAGCGTGCTGCGTGTGGCGGTGAAATATCCCAAGGTGAAGTTCTTAAACTGCACTGCGGATACCCCCTATGCCAGTGTCCGCTCCTATTACAGCCGGATCTTTGAGGCGAAATTCATCACCGGCGCTCTGGCGGGCGCGGTGACGAAAAATGACCGCATCGGCTACATCGGCTCCAATCCCATTTTGGGCGTTCCGGCTTCTATCAATGCCTTCGCTCTGGGCGCACAGCTGACCAATCCCCGGGCACGGATCGAGGTGCGCTGGTCTTGCCAGAAGGGGGATCATCAGGCGGCATTTTTGAAAGACGGCATCCGGGTCATCTCCAACCGCTCCGTGCCCATTGACGATCCGGCCTACCTGAATTTCGGCAATTACGGCACTTATTATCAGGACGGGGAAGGGAAAATGAAGCCTTTGGGCACCCCGGTGTGGCTCTGGGGTCCCTTCTACGAGACTGTGATCCGCACCATCCTCTCCGGTGCCTGGGACCGGGAGGAAGCCTACTACCGCTCCGTCAACTACTGGTGGGGCATGGACAGCGGCGTGATCGATGTTCAGCTGGCGGAGGATATTCCAGCGGGTCTGGGAGCCCTGGCGGAAATGCTTCGGGCCGGATTGCAGACCGGGCGGATCGACCCTTTCCGCCGGAAGATCGTGGCCCAGGACGGCAAGCTGCGCAACGATGGCAGCCGCAGTTTCACCCCGGAGGAATTGCTGCGGATGGACTGGCTGTGCGAAAATGTCGTCGGCTCCATCCCGCAATTTGACCAGATCGAGTCCTTTGCCCAGCCCATCGTTCGGGAATTGGGCGTATTCCGGGATCAGATCCCCATGGAAAAGGAGGGGACGCTGTGAAATTCTTGCTGGTTTCGGACGAAGAATGCCCCGGCCTGTGGGAATACGGCACCCGGGAAAAGCTGCGGGAGTATGACCTGATCCTCTCCTGCGGCGATTTGAAGGCCAGCTACCTGTCCCATCTGGTGACATTGGCCCATTGCCCGCTGCTGTATGTCCACGGCAACCATGACGGTGGTTATGAAACACGCCCCCCGGAGGGATGCGACTGCATCGAAGACCGGCTGGTGGAGTTTAATGGTGTGCGGATACTGGGCTTGGGCGGCTGCCGGCAATACCATCCCGGCCCCCATCAGTACACGGAAAGAGAAATGCACCGCCGAATCAGAAAACTGCGCTGGAAAATCCGCAAGGCGGGGGGCGTGGATATCGTGGTCACCCATGCCCCGGCAAGGGGCCTGGGGGATGGGGAAGACCCGGCCCACTGGGGCTTTGAGTCATTGCGGGATCTGCTGGATCAGTACAAGCCCGCCTACCTGTGCCACGGTCATGTCCACCTGAATTATGGGCAGCATCAGCCCCGGGTGTTGCACTATGGGGAAACCACGGTGATCAACGCCATGGAGCGCTATGTGCTGGAAGTGGCGGAAAGGCCTCACCAGCAGCGTCATCACAACGAGCTGGTGTGGAAAAACGGAAGCCCGCTGCAATTTGATATGTGGAACCCACTTGTATGAAAGAGGATAATATGACATTTCAAGGTTACACCCCCGAGACGGTGGATTTTCTCTGGGGTATTCGGATGAACAACAACCGGGAGTGGTTTCTCTCCCATAAAAAGCAATATGTGGATACCCTGTATGAGCCCACCAAAGCACTGGGTGCGGCGGTATTTCAGCCATTTCTGGACAAGCCCGGCACCCTTTTGAAGGTCAGCCGGATCTACCGGGATGCCCGGCTCCACCATCCTCTGCCCTATAAGGAGAGCCTGTGGATCTGCATCCGGCAGGATGTGGATTGGTGGGCGGAGGAGCCCTGCCTGTTTTTTGAGATCAACCCGGAGGGCGTGGATTATGGCTTCTGCCTGCTCAAGCCCAAAAGCGCTACCATGAAGGCTTTCCGCCGGGAGATCGCCCGGAAGCCGGAGCCCTTTTTGAAGCTGATCCGGGAGACAGAACAAACGACTCAAATGCCCATTACAGCCACCTGCTACAAGCGCCCGGAAAAGTGCGACGATCCCCGGCTGGAACGGTTCTTCGGCTGGAAGGAGTATATCGCCTGTATTGCCCATGAGGACTTCGGCCCGGAGGTGTTCGGCCCGGGGCTGGAGGAGCGGGTGCGGCGGCTGTTTGAGCAGTTGACCCCGGTTTATGACTTTTTTACGGAATTCCGTTGGAAAACCATGGAATAAAGGAGCGTTTTTTATGAGAAACACCATTTTTACCGGCATGGCAACGGCGCTGGTGACCCCTATGACCGAGGGGGGCATCGACTATGATGCCTTCGGCCGGCTCATGGATTTCCAGATCGAAAGCGGTATCAATGCTCTGGTCGTCATGGGAACCACCGGCGAAAGTGCCACCGCTTCCGACGAGGAGCGGCGGGAAGCCATTGAATTTGCGGTCAAGCGTGCCGCAGGCCGGGTGAAGGTCATTGCGGGTACCGGCTCCAACAGTACCGCCCATGCCATTGAAAATACGAAGGCGGCCTGCGAAGCCGGGGCAGATGCGGTGCTGGTGGTGACACCTTACTATAACAAGGCCACCCAGAGCGGTCTGGCGGCTCATTTTACAGCGGTGGCGGATGCGTCCACCGTGCCGGTGATATTGTACAATGTGCCGGGGCGTACCGGATGCAATCTGCTGCCCAAAACCCTGGCGGAGCTGGCGAAGCATCCCAATATCGCCGCCATCAAGGAAGCCAGCGGCAACATGGCCCAGTTCATGGAAATGATGGCCCTGTGCGGTGACGAAATCGATATTTATTCCGGCGAGGATGCCCTGACGGTGCCCATGATGGCTATGGGCGCCAAGGGGACTATCAGCGTTTTGAGCAATGTGGTCCCCGCTCTGGCGGTGGAGATGACTGATGCGGCTTTGGATGGAGATTTTCAAAAAGCGGCGGCTTTGCAGCTGAAAGTGCTGCCTCTGGTGGATGCCCTGTTCAGCCAGGTCAACCCCATCCCTGCCAAGGCGGCGGTGAGCGCCATGGGTTACGGCGCGGAGGTTTTGCGCCTGCCGCTGACCCCCATGGAGGAGCCACAGCGGAGCGTGCTGTTTGACGAAATGCGGAAGCTGGGGGTGACGGTATGAGGGCCATTTTGTGCGGCGCTGGCGGCGCCATGGGCCGTCTCATTGGGGAGATCCTGGGGACGGAAGTGGTGGGCCGGGTGAGCCTGGACGGTTTTCAGGGTGCGGCTAAAACCTTTGAGGAACTGGGGGAGGTGCATGGGGATATCCTGGTGGATTTTTCCCACCACAGCGCCATTGACAGCGTGATCCGCTATGCCAGAGATCACCGCTGCGCACTGGTCATCGGTACCACCGGGCATACTGCCGGGGAAAAGGAGCTGATCTATCAGGCGGCGAAAGAACTGCCGGTATTTTATTCCGGGAATATGAGTTTGGGCATTGCGGTGCTGTGCCGCATTGCAAAGCAGGCAGCCGCCTGCTTCCCGGATGCGGACATTGAGATACTGGAAGTCCATCACAACCGGAAAGTGGATGCCCCCAGCGGCACGGCCCACATGATCTTCAACGCCCTGCGCCAGGTGCGCCCGGAGGCGGTGGAAGCCTGCGGCAGAGCCGGAGAGGGAAAGCGGAAGGAACATGAGATCGGCATTGCATCGCTGCGCATGGGCAATGTGGTGGGGGTGCATGAGGTGCACATCTGCACCCCCAGCCAGACCCTGACCCTGCGCCATGAGGCGGGAAGCCGCCAGATGCTGGCGGAGGGTGCCGTGGATGCGGCCCGGTTCCTCATGGGCAAGCCTGCGGGGCTGTACACCATGGAGGAATTGTTGGAGGAAAAGGCATGAAAGTCTGGTATATGAACGGTGCGGGCAACGACTTTATGGTGGTGGATGCCCGGGATCAGCAAATGGATCTTGCCAAAATGGCGATTGAATTATGTAAACTTACAAATGCCGATGGCTTTATGGCCCTGGATCATTCGGATGTTGCGGATTTTCGCCTGCATTTTTACAATTCCGACGGTTCCCGGGCGGAGATGTGCGGCAACGGTGCCCGGTGTATCTGCCGCTTTGCCCATGAACTGGGCATTGCCGGGGAGGCCATGATGGTGCAGACCGATGCGGGCTTGACCTCCGGCTGGCGTGTCAGCGAGGACATCTACAAGGTGCAGCTGAATCATCCCAGTATCATCGATCTGAACCGGACGGAAAATGCCGCCTACATCGAGCTGGGCTGCCCCGGCTCCCCCCATGGCGTGCGGGAGGTACCGGGACTTTCCTGGGAGCAAAAGGACGAATTGCGGGAAATGGCCCGGGCGCTGCGCTTTGACCCGGCGTTCCCCAAGGGGGCCAATGCCAACCTCTACACCTGGCTGGATGAAACGACCATTCGCATTCTGACCTTTGAGCGGGGCGTGGAGGACTATACTCTGGCCTGCGGCACCGGCTCCGGCTCCACTGCGGTGAAGATCTGGAGCGAGGGAAAGCTCCCCGGTGGATATTTGACGGTGAAAAATCCCGGCGGTGATCTGGCGGTGACGGTGGAAAGCGAAAACGGTGCCATTACGGCGCTGCTGCTGGAAGGCCCCACCCAGATCGTGCGGATCTACGAGGTCTGACCATGGGCTACACCTTGGCCTGGACGAGACTGGATGGACAGTCCGGTCATGAAGCGGGGCTGCGGCTTTTGGAGAAGCTCTACTGGGAGAAAACCGGGGAAGATCTGCCGCAAATCGCAAGGACGGGGGCGGGGAAGCCCTATTTTCTGGATTCCCACTGGCATTTTTCCATTTCCCATACCAAAAACCATGCGTTCTGCGTGTTGAGCCGGGGAAACCTCGGCCTGGATGCGGAGGAAATGGGGCGAAAAGTGGGGGAAAAGCTTGTGGGTCGCTTCCTGTCAGAACCGGAGCGGCGGCGCTTGGGAGCGGAGAACGATGCCGGGGCGCTGCGGCTGTGGGTGCTGAAAGAGGCACTGGCGAAGCGGACAGGCCGGGGCATTGGAAACTGGCTGAAAGAGACGGACTTTGATCCGAATGATGAACGAATTACCATGATCGACGGCTGCTATGTGGCCGTTTTGGAGGAAGAAAATGCTGTTTGATACCCATGCCCATTTGGATGACCGGGCGTTTCAAGAGGATCGGGAAGCCCTGCTCGCGGCATTGCCGAAGCGGGGAGTGGAGCTGGTGATGAATCCCGGCTGCAGTCTGGAAAGTTCCCGGAATGTGGCGGCGCTGACACAGCGGTACGGTTTCCTTTACGGTGCCGTTGGTTCCCACCCGGATGCGGCGGAGGAAATTTGCCCGGAAGTGATCCGGGAATACCGGGAGTTATGTAAACAGAATAAAAAGATCAAGGCCATCGGTGAGATCGGCCTGGACTATCATTATGAAGATGTCCCCCGATCCGTGCAGCAGCGGGCGTTTATCGCCCAGCTGGAACTGGCAAGGGAACTGTCGCTGCCTGTGATCATCCACGACCGGGAGGCCCATGAGGACTGCCTGCGCATTCTGGGGGACTTTCCCACGGTCAAGGGCGTGTTCCACTGCTTTTCCGGCTCGGCGGAAATGGCCCGGCAGCTGACGGCACAGGGTTGGTACATCGGCTTTACCGGCGTGCTGACCTTCAAAAACGCAAGGCGTGCGGTGGAAGCCGCTCAGGCCATCCCCCTGGAGCGGATCGTCATTGAAACGGACTGCCCCTATATGGCACCGGAGCCTTTCCGGGGTAAGCGGAATGATTCGGGACTGGTGTACCGCATGGCGGAAAAACTGGCCCAGATCCGGGGGCTCTCCGTGGAAGAGGCCCAGAAAATCACGCTGGAAAACGGCAAGCGGCTGTATGGGATTTGACAATGTTTTTCCCCTGTGATATGATAAAAATGACGATTTCTCCCTGTTGGAGGTTATAATGAAACGATTTTGGAAATATCTGGCCCTGGTGGCAGCCATCGTGGCGGCGGATCAGGTGACGAAATATCTGGTGGTGGAGAACATCTCCCTGTACGAAAAGGTCAGCGTCCTGCCCGGCATCCTGGGGCTGACCTATGCCCAGAACACCGGCGCGGCCTTTTCGGCCTTTGAGGGCCAGCAGTGGCTCTTTGCGCTGATCTTTGCCTTGTTCACAGTGGCGCTGCTGGTGGAATATTTTAAATTTCCTCTGCCCTTTACCAATTTGGAGCGGTGGCTCATAGCGGCGGTCTACGCTGGCGGTATCGGCAATATGATCGACCGGGTGCGGCTGGGCTATGTCATTGATATGATCCGCACGGAGTTCATCTCCTTCCCGGTGTTCAATGTAGCGGATTGCTTTATCACCTGCGGCTGCATCGGCTTACTGCTGCACCTGGCCTTTTTTAACAAGGAATTTTGGAAGGACGAGAAGAAATGACACTGATCGCTGACCAGGCGGGAGAGCGGCTGGATGCGTTTCTTGCCCGCAGTGGGCCGGAGCTGACCCGTTCCGCGGCCCAGAAGCTCATTGAAGAGGGCTGCGTGAAGCGCAATGGCGGCCCGGCAAAGAAAAATGACAAGCTGAATATCGGTGACGAGATCGCCCTGTCCATCCCGGAGCCCAAGGCTGTGGATATTGCTCCCAGAGAAATGGATCTGGATATCGTTTATGAAGATGAGGATGTGCTGGTGATCAACAAGCCCAAGGGGCTGGTCGTCCATCCGGCGGCAGGGCACAGCGATGATACGCTGGTCAACGGCCTGCTGTACGCCATGGGGGACAAACTTTCAGGCATCAACGGGGAACTGCGCCCTGGTATTGTCCACCGGATCGACAAGGATACTTCGGGGCTACTGGCGGTGGCGAAAAACGATTTTGCCCACCGAATGTTGGCATCTCAGCTGAAAGATCACACCATGGCCAGAACCTATGAGGCCATTGTCTGTGGCTCTTTCCGGGAAGATTCCGGCACCGTGGATGCCCCCATTGGGCGGCATCCGTCGGATCGGAAGAAGATGTGCGTCACCCAGCGCAATTCCAAGGAAGCGGTGACCCATTGGGAAGTGGTGGCCCGGTATCGGGGCTATACCCATGTGCGCTGCCGCCTGGAAACGGGCCGTACCCACCAGATCCGTGTCCACATGGCCCACATCGGTCATCCCATTTTGGGGGATACGGTCTATGGACATAAAAAGCCGGAACTGGGACAGGACAGCCAGTGCCTCCACGCCGGGGCGCTTTGCTTCCGGCACCCCAGAGACCTGCGCCCGGTGATGGTGTTTGCGCCCCTGCCGGATTATTTTACACAAGTGCTGGAAAAGCTGGAAAGGATGTTATAATGGCGCTTTTTTCCGATGTTTTGCTGACAGTGGATTTTGACCTCACCCTGACTGCCCCGGATTCCACCATCCCGGAGCGAAATATGGAGGCCATCCGCTATTTTATCGATAATGGCGGCGCGTTTACGGTGAATACAGGCCGCAGCGTGCCCATGTTCCGTAAGTATTTGAATACGATCCCCCACAGCGCACCGTGGCTGCTGTACAACGGTAGCGCTGCTTACGACGGGGAAACAATGCTGGAAATGCCCATCGCCATGGACAAGGGGGAGCTGCTGGAGGCCATCCACGCCCGCTATCCGGAGATCCACATTGAGGAGCAGGGCGTTGTCACCCACTACTGCTACTGGGATGACCCGGTTTGGATGGATTTTTACGAACATACCGGCATTGACCACGCCCGGGCGGATTATGATGATGACACCGGGCCGTTTTTGAAGATATCCATGTTTGGAAAGCCCAAAGCCTATGATGTGGCGAACCTGTTTGCTGCGACGGCAGAGGAAATGGCCTATTTTGATGAGCTGGAACAGTGGCTGAATGAGCAGTTTGGGGACAAGCTGGTTGTTTTCCGGGCGGCGGCACGGATCATCGATATCCACGCCAAGGGCAGCAGCAAATTGGGCGCCGCCCGGGCTCTGCAGGCCCAAATGGGGCGAAAGATCCTGGTTTGCGTGGGAGATGCCCACAATGACGTGCCCATGCTGGAGGGGGCGGATCATGCCTTCTGCCCGGCGGACGGAATTGTGGCGGATCGGTTCCCCAATGTGTGCAAATGCGGCGATGGTGCGGTTGCAGATGTGATTTATGAAAAAATTCCTGAGATTTTGAAAAATAGGTCTTGACAATATTTCGATTTCATGCTAGAATTTTAAAGCTGTCACAGCAAGGTCTAGTATGCGCGGGTGTAGTTCAATGGTAGAACACCAGCCTTCCAAGCTGGATACGCGGGTCC
>CAZVAB010000033.1:0-10674 GCA_964625045.1 uncultured Oscillospiraceae bacterium
GCACGGCATCGCCGTGCGTTGGAAGCACGTGACTTTAGTCATGTGAGGGTTCACACAATGCTTGAGGAAAAAAACGCCGGCGAGTAATCCCAAGAACAACAAAATAGCTATCTACGCACGCCCACCCCTGTTTCAAGGGGCGGGCGTTTCTTTATGTGCGCTACGCTTTTGACATAATAAAGATAGAGCCACAACAGAAAGGAGCTGGAAAATATGCCAGATTTACAGGCCGCAATTCATGATATTGCCGTAAAGGCATTTGAAGGTTACTATGGAGATAATCCATTCGGCGTCGATACCGAAGGATATGAACGGATGTTCAGCGACGCCTGGGAGCGGATTGGCCAGTATGACCAAGATAGCTGGTGTGCAGATGACAACAATCTCATCATGGACGCCATCCGAGACGACTATGACATAATGGCAAGAGCGGAAGCCATTGAGAATTTGCCAGAGAGTATCCGTGGCGCATGGGAAATTGAAGCCATGGAAGAAGAAGCTGCAAAGCATCCGCCCATTCCTATGAGTATCGATGACATTATCTTGAAATCAGATAACCTGGGACGAGATTTGACAATCCTGGATAAGCAAAATGAATACAGAGTCGCCAACGGTGACAAGCCCATATTCCTGAACAACAGTACAATTGATGCTTTGGCAGGGCAGGGAATCGATGCATCCAGATTCAAAGATCCCTATGCTCCCCCTCTAACGGTCCCTGTATCCGTCCCCATGGAGACCGCTATCGTGCCGGATGTCGAAGGAGAAGACCAAGCCACTGCGTCTGACGAAGTGAGCGAGGATATGCCGGCTTACGACGGCACAGTGCCGATGGTGGAACAGCCGAGCCAAATGGAAGCGTACACACCGATGCAGCAAGAAGCCCATACGGATCCGGAAAGCGGGTTTGAGAGCAAGAGCGCAAATGATGAAGCGACAGCACTTGAACAGGAGCTGCCGAATAACATGGAACTCGTGCGGGACGACGAAGGCACGCCCATTGACCTGGTGTTCCGGGACCCCGATAATGCGGATAACGAGGTAAAGCTGTCCGATGTGTTAAAAGGCCTGACGGACCAGGATCCTGAATACTTCAAAGATGTTTTCGGTAATGCAATCGAGCTTGCTGAACAGGGTGAAGATTATAAATCATATCTTTCTGACGCAATTGAAAAATACGCTATTGAACATGCGGAAATTTCCAACGATGTAGAGAAAGAAGATGCTTCGGATAAAGGTAGCGAAAAGGTAACTGTTGACGAGAACACGATCAAGGACGAAAAATACCAGAAGCGATATGATGACTATACGGAAAAAATCAAAGAAGCCAGAGATAAGTATGTTCCCCTGCGTGGTGACAGCATTGACGCGTTCAATCAGATGGCCCGTGTGTATAACGCTTATAAGGGCGAAATCGAAATCAATGGTAGAGTGCCGAATGTAGTTGATGTTGCGGTATCTGCGATGAACTTCATGCGCACCAATCCAATAGAAACGATTTTTGTTCACGCCCTTCGGTTCGCTATTGATGAGCTGAAAGCAAAGGACGTTGAAAAAGAAGTAAAGCCAGAAAGCGTCGAAAAAGAGCAAACGGCGAATCAAGAGGCCCCTGTAGATAAAGAGGGTTTTAGAGAGAATGGTACCATTGACCATGACCCGTCTGATCAAAAAATCGGCAGCGTGGACCTGGCCAGAAAGGGAAATCCTCTTGCCGCTAAATCTTTTGGCGCCGATATGTCCCAGGTGGACAAAAATTCGACGGCAAGCGTAGTCGTTCGTACTACAAACCCGGATGGTGTACAAGGACGCGGCGTACAGGTCACACTGGATAATGCGGATAAGTTCGTGTTCCCTGATATTCGCCTTGTGGAGCTGAAAGGCAGTAATATGCTTGTCAGCCCGTTTGGCAAGGTCATGGAAGTATTGGATAACACTGACAAATATAAGGTCGGCCAGCAGCTGGGCGGCAAACTGGACGTGAGTGGGACGGAAAAAGGTTCCGAAGCGCTGGATACCTTTGCCAAAGAACATGGCATCAGTCGAGACGAAGCGAAAAACGCCATTACAGCCGAATGCAAGGAACGTTTTTGCTCCCGGATCGAAGATTCCTACAAAGTAGAGGCCAAAGCGATTGAAAACCATGTCGTCCCCCGGGAGCTGGAAACAAAAACGGAAATCAATTCCGCTATTGCAACTATTGAACGGCTGGAACACATCTCGGATGCCCCCATTGACAAGGAAACCCTGAGTAAGACCAAGGAAGATCTTATTTCCGCGCGGACAACACTGGATGGCAAGATTGCGGATCTGGGTAATCGGACCAAAGAGTTGGAAAAATCCGACAAGAAGGGTGTCGCACGTTCTCTTAATGAACGCTTCGCAGATGCAGTCGCCTCCGAGAAAAAAGCCATTGGCCGCAGCGTATTCACAGTCGATATCGGTGTTGACCGCAAATCCATTGACGATATGAAGCAAAAGGGTGTTGCGTTTATTCGGGAAAAGGTGTCTGCATACAACGCGGACAAGCCTGAAATGAATCGCATTTCCTACGATTCCAAAACGGGTGCCCTGGTCGACCGATACGGTATCACAGACAAGGGTGTGTACGTTGGTAATAAATTTGGCCCATTTATGGCAGATGGGGTTACTGGCCCAGAAGCAATGACAAAAGAAGATACCGACAAGTACATCGAAGCACACTTTGATCCCTCTCGCTTCGACACAGAGAAAATCTTCCCCGACGACACAAAACCCGATATCGATAATGACGACGCCGAAGGGAAGGTAGAACGCGAAACTGCTGAAAAGGATGTTGACGCGGCTCATGTTGATGCGGAGCAAATAGACGGTGAACGAGCCGATGTGGAGCAAGACCCGAATAAGGATCTGGAAACCGACCAGCGTGATAACGACGACAGTAAGCAGTCGCAGCGAGAAGTGGAAACAAACGCTGAAAACGCAATCGATAACGAAAAGGCTGCGGAAACAGACCCGACCAAACCGGAAACCGACCCCACGGAGAATGAGAAAGACGATGCCGAACGCAAGGAAGATGACCGTTCTGACATCGACCAGAAAAAAACCGACGTTGAGCAAAGTCCGGTTGACAGCGATGGCACCCAGGACGATATTACCGCAGATAATAATGACCCCATTGAGAGCAATACAAATGCAGAGGACGCTCAAGAAGGAAGTGTAGGTAACGACGATGCTTCTGCCCAGGTTGAAAATGAACCCGATGACCGGCAACAGGTAGAGCTGCCAGACCAGGAAAGTATCGCTGACAGCGACAAAGCCGCTTCTGATGATACTTCCGACAACGACACCGAAGCCGTTGTTGAAGATGATGAAGCCAACGATGTGACTGCCAAAGAGGACGAGGGCGACGAGACGCCCACAGACGGCGTTACAGAGGACGAAACAGACGGCGATGAAGTTGATGCGGACGAAGGAGAAAGGGGCGCAGATGGCGCCACAGCGGGCGGCACAGATATCCAGGAAGCGGATATTGACGACGATGCGGAAGCCATTGCCGATGATGAAGACGACGCACAGGTTACGACAGATGATGTAGACGGTGGCGAAAGCATATCGAATGTTTCTGGCGAGCCCAGCAAAGAGCAAGATGATACCGACATAGAAGAGAAGTCTTCCAATGATATCTCTGGCAACGACGAAGGTAGCGACGGCGAAGGTGAAAAAATTGATGTTCGCAGCGCTATCGAAGGCGAGAGTGGTATTGTAAGCGATGATGACGAGGAAACAAAAGACAGCATTGAACGAAAGACCGAAGAAGATGATAACGACAAAGAGGATGACAGCATCCTTGACCAAATCGGCGACTGGGCGGATAAGTTCTTCGAGGATCTGGATCTGATCCTATCCTCCCCTGATGATTTCATTGAAGCCTGTATCGGTGGCAAACTAGCGGAAATCGAAGAATTGAAGGATTTTCTTTGTGAAATCAAGGACGCGGAAACTTTGGGTGACGCAATTGAGATTATTGCAGACCACATGGCAGACACGATCGCAAATACCATCGAAGCTGAGATCGATCGCTGGGAAGGCATTTTTGATCTGGCGCAGGATGTATTCGAAACACTTGTCGATGCATTCGGCCCCGAAAACGGTCTCGACCTTGTTAACGAGATGATGCACGATTTTGCCAGCGCGGATATCCCCGATGAAGTCAGAAGCGAAGCGTTCAACGTTGCAGACGAAATCTTGCCCACGCATACAGATGCGCCGGAAACCATCGAGGTCGACGGTATGGAAATTACCCCCGACGGCTTGTTCGACGCCTTTACAGGTGATGATATTGGTTTCAACTCCGATGCGCAGATGGAAATATTTGGCACCGATATCGAAAACGAGATCCAAAATTCCATTGAGAACACATTCAATGATAATATGGAAATCACACAGGATCAACTCGAAATGCTGAAACCTGACATTGCGGACATCGATACGCCCCTGGATTTCGATATGCCGGATTACAATATCGATGGCGACTTCGATGCAGGCATCGATAACGAAGTGCCAGAAGCCAATGTAGAGGTGCCTGAGATCGGCGAACTTACCGAAGTTGGCGAAGTGGCCGACGCCATCGAAGCGATCGCTGGCCTGATGTAATGGAGGGATAACCATGATCACGAATATGTTTCTCATATTTCTTGGAATGCTCATTGGAGCATTTATCGGTGTGTACTGTGCGCTCCTTTGCATGCTGCACATTGAGCATCTGGAAGCCTGGGCACGTTGCAGGCGGCAGAAACGCCGAGACAATGCTCAGGCGGAGACCCAAAAAGAAAAGGGCGCAGAAGGCTGCACAGAGGGTGTCGCGGATAGTGGCGCAGAGCAGGAAAACACAGCTGGGAATGGTACGGAGGAAGTACCTGGCCAAACGTCTGATGTGGAGCCTGTGGCTGCCACAGAGGGCGATAGCGAGAATGAGATATCCGACATGACAGAGGAAACGAAAGGCACTCTGAGCGCCGCCTGCGGCGCCACATTTGCTCCCGAAATCGATGGCAATGATGGGGCCATTAAAGGGAAAATGAAAGGCCAGGACAGCCACTACTGTTTCCTGGCAGGAAAAAAGATTTGAGAATTTGTTTGGCAGAAGGCCAAGAAAGAGCGCCCCGGGAAACCGGGGCGCTCAACATTTGTTATGCTGTAAATCGCTTCCATTGCTGGAAGGTAAATGTTGCCCTTGGATGGGCATCCGCTATGCAGAGCTGTGAGCTGGGCAAACCCACAGGTGCGTCCTCATGTTGCCATGATTGCGGATGTCCGCGCTCCTGTACCCTACTCGCAACTCAGGATGTTACCCGAATTCCAGGAAGGGTTAGGAAATGCTCCAATCGTCATACATAGATCCCTTGATCTTGATTTTTGCGCTCGTCTGCGTCTGGTAGCAGCCCATAGGCGTCCAAACATCATCGCTGATTACGGTCACGATATAGTCGCGATCCGGGAACCACACCGGAGTAAAATGGCATCGGCCATTGTAGTCCAGGAAGTCCGGCAGCTGCAGCTTGCCATCCACGATTTCCATTGTGGTCTCGCCGCACTCTCCGGTGCTGGTTGTGGCCTTGTACTGGAATTCGGGATACCGCACATAGACATACTGCGGAAGGGTATATGCCGATGCCGAAGGCATCAGGTACCCGCCATACAGTGCTTCGGCGATGGGACTGTCAGCTGTCAGCGTAAAGCCATAGCCAGATTTCATGTTCCAGATGCCGTTTGCCTTGAAAGCAGTGGGGCAACGGAACGGAGTCACGGTCACAGTTCCGCCACGGACGAAGAGGCCGTAATCCTTCTTTACGAACTTGCCATTCTCGTACTCCCACACAGACCAGTTGCTGCGTACCTGATAGTCAACTGCAGGTGTCTTGTAGCTCCATCCAGTAGGAGGCGCTTCTGCAAATTTAGTATCAGGGGTGTTGACAACACTGTTTGTTGCGAGGGCATAAGTCTTGTCTGCCATAAGGCCATTTACGCCAGAGGCGCTAATTGTTGCCTTGATGCGGAAACCGTTTCTCTGGTTTGCGGGAACGTGCCACTTGAACCAGATAAGTTGTGTTTCCTTGGCGGGCATATAGACTGTTTGAGACTGAGACGTGATCAACGCGCCTGTAACATTATCGTAGATATACGCAGTTACGGTCAGCGGCTTGCTAGGATCGTACACGTCAGCGCCTTCGTTATGGACGTAATAGGATGTTATAACATCGGTATTCTGGCGATAGCCCTTATTCGGAATAATAGGCTCCAAATACGGCATATTCAGAACTGTTACGCCATAGCTCTTTACGTTGTTGCTCAAATTCTGTTCGAACTGCTCTGTGCTTGCATTCTTACCATTGCGGTAGACTGCGCCGTTGAGCGTCAGTTTTGTAGCAACAGAAGACATATAGGTGCCTACAACAATATCCTTTGTAGCATTTGCTGCCAGGGTAATAGATGTAGAACCATTGACACTTACGACATTGCCGTTGTGGTAGCCATTGACCGTCACAGAAGCGCCAGAATTGTTTTTATACACATGGTGGATATACACAGTCTGGTAGTTGACGATCTTGTTGGGATCGAGTCTGTTGCCGTTGGCATCAGCCAGGTAGATCTCTTTCAGCTCAATGTCAAACTTGACCTTATAGGCGATAGTCTTGCTGTTATTGCTGCCGCAACCGATACCCTCACCGCTGGTATCTCCGAACGCATAATTTGCGAGGTAGACGTAGCCAGTCATTGTGCCGTCGCCAATGCCGGGGGTAAAGCTGCCGCCTTGTACGGTAATAGATGCGCCGGGAGCAAGGGTGTAATAACCATTGGTTGCACCGTTAGTGATCTGAGACTTGACGTTATTATAGCCCTTGACATTTACTGTAATAACGGAGTTATTGCGGTAAGTGTAATACACATAATAGGTCGTGCCGTAGGCCAGGTTGTTCAGATCCGTCACAGTCTTGGTTGTGCCGTTCTCCACATATTTCAGGGTGATCGCGGTCAGTTCCACGTCGATAGGATTCCATTGAGCAACCAGCGTGATATCGCCATACTTACCAGTACCAATTTTCTGGCTTGCGGTGTAAGTGCCAGCTGCCCAGTTGCCTGTTGCGGTAGCCAGCTTCCAGCCTGCAAACGTATAACCAGTTCTGGTCGGAGCGCCTGCCAGTGTTACATTGCTTTCAATGTTGTAGGTTTGGCTTCCGACAGCGCTGCCGCCGTTGCTGTTATAGGTAATCGTATAGGTAATTGGGGTGGCGTTGGCCGTCATCGTAACACCATTCGCGGGCATAGTGAAAGTAAACTTCTTGGTGGCAGTATCATACGTTCCAGTCCACTTACTCCACGTGTAGCCCGTAGCCACAGATGCATCAATTGTCACGCTTGCACCGTAGTAGTAGGAACCCGCACCGCTCACCGAGCTGATGCCCGTGCCCTTATTCAGCGTGACCGGATACTGATTACGTGTGTAATAGTAGTTGATCACGTTTCCTGTGGTGTCGACGGTAATGGTCTTTGCTGCGGGAGACGTAAAGCCTGTATAGGACTTGACCGGGCCTGTGACAGACGAACCATAGTAAGCGGTAATGGTATCGGTGTTATTCAGGGTATAGGTTTTGCCATCCAGGTTCATGAGGTAGTGATTGACCGCAACGGGGTACTTGTTACGAGTGTAATAGTAGTTGATCACGTTGCCACTGGTGCTGATGGTGATGGTCTGCGCAGCGGGAGAGGTAAAGCCTGTATAGGATTTGACCGGACCCGTCAGCTTACTATCATAGTTAGCCTTGCCAGTGGCAGTGCTGTCGAGGGTGTAGCCGTTACCACTTACATTTTGCAAGTAGTAATTGATGGTATAAGAATAGGGATTGGGGTTCCATTGAGCAACCAGCGTGATGTTGCCATACTTGCCGGTGCCGATCTTCTGGCTTGCGGTGTAAGTACCAGCTGCCCAGTTGCCTGTTGCGGTAGCCAGCTTCCAGCCTGTAAACGTGTAGCCGGTTCTGGTCGGAACACCTGCCAGAGTTACATTGCTTTCAATGGTGTAGGTCTGCTTGGCGACTGCACTGCCACCGTTGCTATCGTATGTGATAGTGTAGTTAATAGGCGTCCACTGTGCCACCAGGGTGATATTGCCATACTTACCAGTACCAATTTTCTGGCTTGCGGTGTAAGTGCCAGCTGCCCAGTTGCCTGTTGCGGTAGCCAGCTTCCAGCCTGCAAACGTATAACCAGTTCTGGTCGGAGCGCCTGCCAGTGTTACATTGCTTTCAATGTTGTAGGTTTGGCTTCCGACAGCGCTGCCGCCGTTGCTGTTATAGGTAATCGTATAGGTAATTGGGGTGGCGTTGGCCGTCATCGTAACACCATTCGCGGGCATAGTGAAAGTAAACTTCTTGGTGGCAGTATCATACGTTCCAGTCCACTTACTCCACGTGTAGCCCGTAGCCACAGATGCATCAATTGTCACGCTTGCACCGTAGTAGTAGGAACCCGCACCGCTCACCGAGCTGATGCCCGTGCCCTTATTCAGCGTGACCGGATACTGATTACGTGTGTAATAGTAGTTGATTACATTACCACCTGTGCCGACGGTGATGGTCTGCGCGGCAGGAGCGGTAAAGCCGGTATAGGATTTGACCGCACCCGTAAAGGACGCACCATAGTAAGCGTCACTTTTTACGGTGGCGTTGGTATCCAGAGTATAGGTCTTGCCATCCAGGTTCATGAGGTAGTGATTAACCGTAACGGTATACTTATTACGCGTGTAATAGTAGTTGATCACGTTTCCTGTGGTGCCAACAGTGATGGTCTGCGCAGCGGGAGAGGTAAAGCCGGTATAGGACTTGACCGTGCCTGTGACAGATGCACCATAGTAGGCAGAAACGGTATCGACGCTATCCTTGGTATAACTCTTGCCATCCAGGTTCATAAGGTAATGATTGATCGTAACGGTATACTTATTACGAGTGTAATAGTAGTTGATCACGTTGCCACTGGTGCTGATGGTGATGGTCTGCGCGGCAGGAGCGGTAAAGCCGGTATAGGATTTGACCGTGCCCGTCACCTTGGTGCCGTAGTTGGAGTTACCAGATGCGGTGCTGTCCAGGGTGTAGCTGCTGCCACTGACATTTTGCAGATAGTAGTTAACGGTGTAGGGATAGGAATTTATTGACCATTCCGCATACAGGGTTGCATCCTTGTAGATGTCCGTGCAAAGGTCAGCAGCGATGCTGCCGTTATTGTAGATGTACGTCTCACCATTGTTGCCGCCACAGGTACCGTTGCCATAAGCTCTATTGAAGGTATAGCCGGTTCTGGCGGGGAGCACAATGGATGTAATTTCTTTACTACAGGCTTCATCGCTATAATAACGCTGCGTGCCATATTTGTAGTAGAAATAACTCGTTCCACCGGAACCACCCTGCTTGTCGATGGTGATCTTGATGGTGTTAGATGCCCACTGGGCGACCAGTGTGACATTGCCGTATTTCCCGGTGCCAATATTCTTGCCAGCACTGTATGTGCCAACATTCCAGTTGCTGTTAGCGTTTGATGCCAACTTCCAACCTGCAAAGGTATAACCCTGTCTTGTCGGAGCTGCTTGCAGTGTTACATTGGTATCCGGGGTGTAACTCTGGCTGCTGCTACCATTAAGAGAGCCGCCGTTTGCATCGTAGGTGATGGAGTAATTATTGGGCGTCCATACTGCATAGAGATAGCAATACACCTTAGATGTGTTTGCGGTAGTCTTGCTTGCGGAAGAATAATCTGCATACACGGTGCTGCTATAAGTGGTCTCCTGGTTCAGAACAGTGCCAGTCGATTGAACTCTCCAACCAGCGAAAGTATAGCCAGGACGGGTAAGGCCGAAGGTAGATGCGTTATACGGATCCCCAGACTGACCATACTTCAAGGTGTGGAAATAGACTGAGCCATCCCTGGTGATCCATCCATACTCATTGTAACCATGCCCGCTTGCACTTACTGTGCCGCCATTGGGGTTGTAAGCGATATACACAATGTTGGTCGTGTAATCAAGCACCACACCGGTATACCCTGTAATCGTACCGCTCAAGCTGCCGGAATGGACACCATTGTAGGTGTGGCCGGTCGTGTTCTTGATATCTTTGATCTCGAAAGTTGTACCATAGGGATGAGTCTGATAGTAATCCGTCACATCATTGGCAACCAGTGTGCCGTTGATATAAACATCCGCTGTACCATAGCCTGTGATATTACCACTAGATGCGCCATCCAGCCAGCCATTCAGGTCGAAGGTATAAGAAATGCGCGTATAGTAGTAGTTGATCACGTTGCCACTTGTACTGATGGTAATGGTCTGTGCAGCCGGAGAGGTAAAACCGGTATAGGATTTGACCGCACCCGTAAAGGACGCGCCATAGTAAGCGCTACTTGTTACGGTGGCGTTGGTATCCTGCGTATAGGTCTTGCCATCCAGGTTCATGAGGTAATGATTAACCGTAACGGTATACTTATTACGCGTGTAATAGTAGTTGATCACGTTTCCTGTGGTGCCAACAGTGATGGTCTGCGCAGCGGGAGAGGTAAAGCCAGTATAGGATTTGACCGCACCCGTAAAGGATGCGCCATAGTAAGCGCTACTTGTTACGGTGGCGTTGGTATCCTGCGTATAGGTCT
>CAZVAB010000034.1:0-10638 GCA_964625045.1 uncultured Oscillospiraceae bacterium
TTGGCAATTGCCCTGTCCAGCCAGCGCATTCGCCTCGCCCGACTATGCGAAAAAATCACAGGATCACCGGGGACGGGGCGATGGAACGCTGTGTTCCTTTTTTCCTTTACAGCGGATCATCAGGACATAGATCATACTGCTCAGCCGGTTCATGGCCCGGATGAGATCGATCCGGGTCAGGTTTCCCGCCTCGTCCGTAAAGGCCGCCACCGCCGCCCGTTCCGCCGTCCGGGCGGCACAGCGGCAGCGGTTCAGGTGGGCGATCACCGGGCCATCCGCCGCTTCCGGCATAAAATGGGGCTGCCCATAATATTCCTGGGGAAAATGGCTATGGCTGCGCAGCTCCGCTTCCGTCAAGCCGCAAAGTTTCCTCTCCGGGACGGGCTCATCCAGCACCTCACAGCGCAGCAGCAGCCGGGCAAAGTCAAGCACTTCCCCCAGCGCCGCCGCGGTGTCCTTATCCGCCGCCAGTTGACATAAAATCAATTCTGCTTCCAGTGTGTCCATTTCCCCACGAAAAACGATCCGCCTGTGGGTTTTCAGCACCAGAATATCCCCGGTCAAATGGGTCATGTGCTCCGGCTTTTCCTCCAAAAAACCTCCATTTTCCAGATGATAGGTCTGAATTTTGGCCTGCTCCGCCGGGAGGATGGGGATTTTCTCCCGGGTCAGGAAATCCCTGGCCCCAGCGGTAAGCTGATCCCTTTTTCCCAGGAAGAACACCCGCTTTCCCTCCCGGGTGCGCAGGTTATGCCGGACATTTTCCTCCGTATAGAGCATTTACGCCTTGGGATTGGGATTTGCTCTGCGGGAGGGCAGGATGGCATCCACTTCCGTGTGGGGCCGGGCGATGACATGGACGGAGATCAGCTCCCCAACCTTTTCCGCCGCAGCAGCACCGGCATCCGTTGCCGCCTTGACGGCACCCACGTCGCCGCGCACCATCACAGTGACCAGACCGCCGCCTACCTGCTCCTTGCCCACCAGCTGCACATTGGCGGATTTGACCATGGCATCCGCCGCTTCAATGGCGCCCACCAGGCCCTTGGTTTCGATCATACCCAGAGAATTTGTGTCCATAATAATACTTCCTTTCAAAATTTGATGGTCGATTTGTTATTTTCCCAGCCGCTCCAGCAGCTTTTGGGTCAGCATTTCCACAAGATCCGAAGAAACGGCCGTCTCTTCCCGCTGTTCCAGATCCCAGGCAACTCTTCGGAGGTTCACAAGATCCATGGGGGAGATGTTATTGGAGCTGGAACTGCCCCCCACCGCACCGCAGCCCAGGGTCAGGGCGGGGAAGAGCCCGGTGGAATAGCCGATACCGCCCAACGCCGCCGGGGTATTCACCAGGAACCGGGACACCGGGATCTGCAGAGCGAATTTCTCCACCACCGCTTCCTCCCGGGCATGGATGGCAAAGGTATGCCCCGCCCCCTCATGGGTCAGCACTTCAATGGCCTTTTCCAAAATGGCTTCCTCGCTGTCCATGACGAAAAAGGCCAGCACCGGGCAGAGTTTTTCCATGGAATAGGGGCGGGTAGGGCCTGCCTCCTGCTCCCGGGCCACCAGCACTTTCGTACTTTCAGGCACAGAAAATCCAGCCATTTCCGCCAAAACCGTGGCTTTTCGCCCGACGATCTGGGGATTGAGCGTTCCGTTGGGACGAAACAGCAGTTTCGCCAGCTTTCCCGCTTCCTCCGTGGACATGAAGTAAAAACCCTGCCGGGCCCCCGCCCGGCGCACCGCTTCCTCCATGGACTTTTCCACGATGATACTCTGCTCCGAAGCGCAGACGGTTCCGTAGTCAAAGCTCTTGGACCGGGCGATGCAGGCCATGGCCTGCTCCACATCCGCCGACCGGTGGATATAGGCCGGGCCATTGCCCGCCCCCACGCCGATGGCAGGTTTGCCGGAGGAATAGGCCGCCCGGACCATGCCGGGGCCTCCGGTGGCCAGGATCAGCTTCACTTCCTGCGCACCTATCAGCTCCTGGCAGCCAGCCATGGCTCCGATGCTCAGGCAGCCCACGCTGCCGGGAGGCGCCCCCGCTTCCTCCGCTGCCGCCGCCACGATCCGTGCCGCCGCCAGGGTACATTCCAGCGCCTTGGGGTGGGGGGAAAAGACGATGGTATTGCCGCTTTTGATGGATATGATGGCCTTATAGCAGACGGTGGACGTAGGGTTCGTGCTGGGCACGATGGCTGCGATGACCCCAATGGGCACGCCGATCTCCCAGAGCTTCTTCTCCGGGACCTTCCCAAGAAGCCCCACGGTTTTCATATCCCGCACCGCTTCCGCCACTTTTTGGGACGCGAAGCGGTTTTTTGTCAGCTTATCCGCCACATTGCCAAAGCCCGTCTCCCGGACCGCCATTTGAGCCAGCTTTTCCCCCTGGGTGGAAAACCGCCGGGCGATATTTTCCACGATGCGGTCCAGCTTTTCCTGGGGAAACGCCCCCAGGATCTTCTGGGCCCTTTCCGCCTGACGGCACAGAAGCCGTGCTTCCTGCCGTGCCGCCAGATCCTGATCCAGTTCCATAAGATCCCTCCTCTAAATACGGGGGCAGGCCGCCACCTCCGCCACAGCGCTGGCAAACGCCGCACAGGCGGCATCGCAGTCACTTTGGCTTCCGGTGAGCAAACCGCCGCCAAAATTGGTTTCACTGGGCGGAGCGTACAGCTTGCACAGCCGCACATCCGCCGCTTTCAGCGCACCGTCCATGGCATACATTCCCTCCAGGGGCGGAGCAATCAAATAGGCCAGGGCGCTCCCCGGGGCGACCCCCGCCTCTTTCGCCAGAAACGCTCCTGCGGAGCTGACGGTGTGGGCCAGGTACGGCACCCCCGCCGCTTCTTCAAAGCCCAGCCGCCCCAAAGCGGCAAGGGCCGTATCCATGCCGCTGCGCAGTGCCCCCGGGTCCCGGCCCGCCAGGATGCCGATGACCTCCCCAGCATAGGGGGTGGAGGCGTTGGCGGCCCCGGCGTAGAAACTGTGGCTGTAGGCCACCTGCACATCCGCCGCTTTTGTCGCCGCATCCAGGGCGATATAGGTGGCATCGTCGCAATCGGTGGTCAGCAGTCCAAGGCTTGGATAGCCGGAAGGCACCCCCAGTGCCTTTGCCAGTGCCGGTTCCGCCCCGGGCAGATACCGCACCGCCAAAATCTTCACCGGGATCATTGGGCCATCTCCAAATGCAGCCCCACGCCGGAGACTTTTTTCTTCAAGATCGTTTCGATCAATTCTGCAATATACGCCCCCGCTTCCACCGCCGGAGTACCCTGGGCGTGGATATTGCTCACCACCGTGCGGCTGGATTCCGACACGCCGGTATGGGGCCGGTAGGTGATATAGGCGGACATACTCTTATCCGTCACCAGTCCCGGGCGCTCTCCCACCAGCACGCAGACCAATTCACAGCCGGTGATGTCGCCCACCGCATCCCCCGCACCCACCCGGCAGTATTTGACGAAAATATCCTTACCGGTTCGGATGTTCCGGGCTTTCAGGCCGTCCTTGATGGCGGCAAGGCAGTCCATGGCATTGGCAGCAATGGCGGCGCTGGAAAGGCCGTCTCCCACCACGATCTGCACCTGGGGTGCTGTATCGATGACCCCCTTGATGGCCTTGGCGTTGTGCTCATCGAAGCACCGGCCCAGATCCGGGCGGGTCAGGTATTCTTCCTTGCTTTCGCACCGGGTCTTGGTGGGCAGCAGGTCATGGGCCTTGGCAAAATCCGCATCCAGCTCCGACCACACCGCATCCTGCGCCGCCGCATGATCCGCCCGGAAGCGGAGCATGGTGAGGGTCTTATACCGGGGGCCTGTCCGGCCTACGCCCAGACGGGCGGGTGTTTTTTCTTTCATTCTTCGGAATTTCTCCCCATCCGCCGGATCCTCCACCAGATACAGCTCCCGCAAATTCAGTTTTGTCACATCCGGGACAAAATCCCCCGGCTGAAAATGGGTATTCTCCTGCTCCGGCTGGGGCTGGGTGGGCTTATACGCTCCGCCTTTGACCATGGGCGCATCTTCCATGGAGGCCAGCACCTCCCGCACCAGGGCGGATAATTCTTCTTTGTTCATGGTTTTCTCCTCCCTTTACCACAGCAGGCTGGAGCCGTCCCCGGCTTTTTTCGTCAGGCGTCCGTTTTCCACGAAACCCATTTTTTCCAGCCACGCCTGAAATTCCGGGATGGCGGTCTTTCCGGTCAGCTCCCGCAATGTAGCTGTTTCCCGGAAGCCGGTGGTCTGGTAGTTCAGCATGATATCGTCCCCATGGGGGATGCCCATGAAATAGTTGCACCCGGCCATGGTCAGCAGTGATGCCAGATTTTCAATGTCATTCTGATCCGCTTTCATGTGGTTGGTGTAGCAGCAGTCACAGCCCATGGGCACCCCGGTGAGCTTGCCCATAAAGTGATCCTCCAGCCCCGCTCTCGTCACCTGCCGGGCATCATACAGGTATTCCGGGCCGATAAAGCCCACCACCGTATTGACCAGGAACGGCTTGAACCGCTTGGCAAAACCGTAGCACCGGGCTTCCATGGTCACCTGGTCGGTGCCGTGGTGGGCGGAGGAGGAAAGCTCCGAGCCCTGGCCCGTTTCAAAGTACATCACATTTGGCCCCTCCGCCGTGCCCTCATGGAGCAGCAGGTCCCGGGCTTCCGCCACCAGTGCGCCGTCAAAGCCGAAGGCTTCGTTGCCCTTTTGGGACCCGGCGATGGACTGGAAGATCAGATCACAGGGCGCGCCGTCCCGCACCGCTTTCATCTGGGCGGTGATGTGGGCCAGCACGCAGATCTGGGTGGGGATTGCCCAATGCTCCTTGATCTCCTGGAAGCGGCGCAGGATCTTCCCCGCCTGCTCCGGGGAGTCCGTCACCGGGTTCAGGCCGATCACCGCATCCCCCGCGCCAAAGGACAGGCCCTCCAGCGTGGAAGCGGTGATGCCCTCCGGGTCATCGGTGGTGTGGTTGGGTTGGAGCCGGCAGGACAGGGTTCCCGGCAGGCCGATGGTGGTGTTGCAGTGGGCGGTGACGGTGATCTTGTTGGCGGCGTAGATCAGATCCAGATTGCTCATGAGCTTCGCCACCGCCGCGATCATCTCCGCCGTCAGCCCCCGGCTGATACGCCGGATGTCCGCCGATGTGGTAGTCTCCGCCAGCAGCCACTCCCGCAGGTCGGATACGGTCCAGCCCCGGATCTTCCGGTAGACCGCTTCGTTCACATCATCCTGAATGATGCGGGTCACTTCGTCCTCTTCGTAAGGCACCACCGGGTTTTCCCGGAGCTCTCCAAGGGTCAGGGCGGAAAGCACCACCTTGGCAGCTACCCGCTCCTGGCTGCTTTCCGCCGCCAGGCCCGCCAAAATGTCCCCGGTTTTTTCCTCGTTGGCCTTAGCCAGCACCTCTTTGATATCCCGGAACCCGTAAGTTTTTCCAGAAAGCTGTGTTTTGAGTATCATATTTTCTCCTTTCTTGTGAGCATCAGCGCCACCGCCACCGCCGTCACGCCCCCAGCCAGTTTTCCCAGTATCACCGCCGGAAGCATTTCCGGGGCAAATCCGGCGGTAAAGCCCATGTGGTCTCCGAACACAAAGGCGGCGCTGACCGCAAAGGCCACATTTACCACCTTACCCCGACTGTCCATGGCGTGGAGCCGGTCAAAGGAAGCGATGGAGTTGGCAAGGCTGGCAAGAAGCCCCGCCGCCGCGGTATCGTTGATGCCAAGGATCTTTCCCAGTTTCAGCAGGGGCTTTTTCAGCAGCTTCGTCAGAGCATATACCAGAGGAAATGCCCCCGCCAGCACGATAGCGATCTCCCCCACGGTCTGAAAGCCGTCGGAAATGGGGGCAAGGCCCGGTATCAGGACGAACCCGGTCAGTTCCTCCACCAGCGCCGCCGCAAGCCCCGCAGTGATGACCCCAATGACCCCCTTGCCAAAGGCGGCGAAGCCTGCGATCATGGCCTTTTCCCATTTCCACAGGCCCAGGGCGATCAACAGCCCAATGAGCACGATGGGGATCAAATTCCGCAATACCATCCGCAGGGGAAAACCCGCCACCAGTCCCCCAACCAGCACGCCCACCGGGATGGTCACCACGCCGCAGAGGATCCCCTTTGCCAGAAAGGGACGGTCCTCCTCCCGCAGGATGCCCATGGCCACCGGGATGGTGAACACCACGGTAGCTCCCAGCATGGAGCCGGTGAGCACGCCGCCCAGCAGCGCCGCCTGGGGGTCCTCGGTCAATTGAGCCGCCAAAGGCCCCGCACCCATGTCGCAGGCCAATATGGTACCTGCGAACATGGCTCCATCCGCCCCCAAAAAGTTGTAGACTGGCACCACGATGGGCTTTAAGATCTTCGCCAGCACCGGGGCCAGGCAGATGACACCGATCATCGCCAGCGCCAGTGCGCCCATGGCAAGGATGCCCTCTTCAAATTCCTTTCCCAGACCCAGCCGGTTGCCAAAGATCCGGTCCAGCGCACCCAGCACCGCAAACACCGCCATGATGGCGATGAGGATCTCATGGGCGCTCATAATGTCCCTCCGGGTCCAAGATCGCCACCACCGCCGCATCCACCGGGGCATCCATGCAGTAGCGGGAAGCCACAGTGCCGGTAATGAGCAGCACATGATCCCCCAGTCCCGCACCCACCTGATCCGCGGCGACCATCTGCTCCTGTCCCACTTTTACCACCAAAAAGGTCTGGCCTTGCAGGCAGGCGGCTTTTCTTGTGGCCCATACCGAGCCGGAAACCGTTCCAATTTTCACTCTGATCCCTCCAAAATTTCCTTTGCCAGGGGCGTCAGCACCGCCCCCGGGCCGGGGCGGGTGCCGCTGCGGCGCATGGCCCGGGCAGTTTCCGCCGTGATGAGCCGCTTCTGACCGCCGTCCGTAAACAAAACGCCCCAGTTTTTCAGCTCCCGCTGAGCGGACGAAAGGCTTGCGGAAAGCCCCCGGTTTTTGGGCGCTGCCGGAAGACCCGGAGTATACAGCAATACCGGCAGCCCCTCTGCCAGAGCATCGATCACCCGCTCCTGGGAAAACCGCAGCAGCTGCGCCGCCGTCAGGGAGCCGATGACCACCGCCTCAAAGGGCCCCTCCTGCACGTACTCATAGCCCAGCGGGGCCTCCGGTGCCTTGCCGATGAGCAGCGCCCTCATGGCAATATCCTCCCCAGATCGCCCTTTTGGAAGCCGCAGGCGTTGGCCTCGTCGTAATCAAAATGCACCGCCGGGGCAAAATCCTTGTGGATACGCACCACCGTATCCTCAAAGATCACCGGGCGGCGGGTAAAGACCTGCAAGCGTACCACCTGCCCATCCCGGACGGAAAACTTCTCTCCATCCTCCGGGGTCAGGTGGATGTGCCGCTTGGCAGCCAGCAGCCCCCGCTTCAGCTCCACCCGGCCCATCGGGCCCAGAAGGGTAATGGGCGGCGTGTCTGCCACATCCCCGGAAAGGCGCACCGGGGGCGTGATACCCAAAACCTTTCCGTCGGTCAGGGATATCTCCACCTGGGCCTCCTTTCGGGGTGGGCCCAGAACCGCCACATTTTGAAATTCTCCCTTTGGCCCCAGTACCGTCACCCGCTCCTTGGCCAGATACTGCCCCGGCTGGGACAGGGGGCGGCAAGGTGTCAGGTCATGACCGAACAGGCTCTTTGCCTGCTCGGCCGTCACATGGACATGACGGCCTGACGCTTCGATTTCTATGAATACCCGGCCCAGTACCGCCCGGGTCAGGTCTTCTATCTCCTGATGATCCACAAGATCCGCTCCTTTTTGTGATTTTCAGTGCTGTCATGGTTTTTCAGGGTCTATCCGCCATGTCATCCCGCACGCAGCCCAGATGCCTTGGCACCGATTTGAGAGAAAATGTCCCGGAAGTGCGTGGATTTCTCGACTTCGCTTCGCTCCGCTCGAAATGACAAACTTTTTAGCGCGGTGGGGTGTGGTAGCAGAACAATTATCGTAGCTAGTCGGCGGATGGCTGTCCCCCGCCCTACGATGGGTGCGGATTTCCATGGAAAGCCCTCTCCCCACATCCCCAAATGGGAGGGCTTGCTCGTCACTGCTTTAACAGCAGGGTTTTCACCACCACCGGCAGGGCGGGACCGATGGGACTGCCCACATCCAGAAAGTCCCCCTCCCGCAGCCGCACCCGGTCGATGCACAGGCAGCCCCCGGGGCGTTCCATGGCGATGGCCTGTCCCAGAGCTTTTGCCATATCCTGCTCCACCGCCACCACGATGGGTTCCGGCATGGTCTGCCCAATGGCCCTTGCCAGTGCCTTTACCTGACCGTAGCCGGGGGACACAAGCCCCGGCAATGCCAGCACAGGAACACCATCCTGCCCCGCCAGCTTTTCCCGGATGCGGCGGCACAACGCCTCCTCCGGCAGGTGCTGTTCCTGCTCCGTCAGGGAAACGCAAGGACGGTTTTTCATGGGCAGCGCCACACCCCGGCAGAACACCGTGCTTCCGGACAGCTGGGCGCTGTGGCATCCGGCACCGATGACCGTTGCCCGGATGGTCTGGCTTCCCAGCCGGTAGCGCCCTGCGCACAGGCGGCTGTTTCGGATAGCCCGGCCCAAAATCGGCCCCATATCCCCGAACTGAAAGGCCGGGTGGGTTTCCTCAATGCAATCCGCCACTCCGCCGGAAAAGGAGATCACAGCGTTTTTCGGATGACAGCCGCAGATCTCCCCCATTTCCTCGGTACGCAGTTTATCCAGCAGGGAAGTGGGTTCCCGCAGTCCCGCCGCCATTTCCAGCGCCTGGGTCAGCGTTTCCGCCAGGGGGGCCAACTGCGCCGGGGTCACGGTTTCCCCTACGGAAAAATCACAGATATCCCGCAAAGCAGGGGAAACATATGTGATTTTTCCATTTTCCGTTACTTTTATCAGCCGTCCGCCCACATTCAGGCAGTCGGTGGATATGATCCGCCCGTTTTCCATCAGGGCGATATTTGACGTGCCGCCGCCAATATCCATGTGCAGCACCTGCTCCCCGGTGGCTTCGGAGAACGCCACCGCTCCCGCACCCCGGGCCGCCAGAACGCTTTCCAGCGCAGGCCCGGCGGTTGCCACCACGAAATCCCCGGCGTATTCGCTCAGCGCCGCCAGAACCGCGGCGGCGTTTTCTTTCCGGGATGTCTCGCCCGTGATGATCACCGCCCCGGTGTCCACATCAGCGGGGGTGATGCCCGCCTTTTCATATTCCCGCTCCAGAATTTCCCGGATCTTCTGCCCATCCACCTGAGTGCCAGACAGCAGCGGGGTAAAATACACCGGGCTGCAATAGCGCAGAATCCGCTGGGTGATCTCCAGTGCTGGGACGGAAAAAGCCCCAGCCTGATTTTTTACTTCCAGCTCCGACAGGACGAACTGGGTGGAAGTAGTCCCCACATCCAGCCCCACGCTCAGCAGCTTTTCATCCACGGCCCATGACCTCCGTAAGCACCTGGCCCACCATGGCTGCTGTCACCTCCTGTGGATTTGTCCCGCAGCAGGGATCTTTCAGCGCCGCCATGACGATATCATCCATTTTTTCCCGGAGCTTTCCCGGACAGATCCCCGCCTGGGAAAGCTCCTCCGGCATCCCCAGCTGACCACGCAGGCGGATCAGGCCGTTTTTCAGATTCCGCAGAGCCATGGCATCGCTGCTGCCCCCCAGCCCCGCCATCCGGGAAAGGGAAGCGTAGCGCGGATGAGCCTGGGTGTTGCAGCCAATGACCGCCGGAAGCAAAATGGCATTGAGCCTGCCGTGGGGCACATGGAACTGCCCGCCCAGAGCATGGGACAACGCATGGCAAAGCCCCAGCCCCGCTTGGGTGAAGGCAAGCCCCGCCATACAGGAGGCTTCGTGGATATCCCGCCGCTTGGTCTGATCTCCCTTGTAAGATGCCGCAAGACCGTGAAAAACCGTAGAAAATGCCTTTTCTGCCAGAGCATCGGTAAAGGCATTGGCGTTTTTTCCTACCCAGCTTTCCAAAGCATGGGACAATACATCAAAGCCGCCGTCGGCGATCAGCGCCGATGGGAGCCTGGAAACCAGCGTCTCATCCAAAATGGCAAGACAGGGCCGCAGAGAGTCGTCCACCAGGGGGTGCTTCACCCCCTCATGGGTCAAAATGGCGAAATCCGTCACTTCCGACCCAGATCCGGATGTGGTGGGGATGGCAACAAAGGGAATGTCCATCCCGCTGAAATAGCAAATGCCCTTGGCGCAGTCCAGAGCGCTGCCGCCCCCCAGTGCCACGATGCCATCCGGGCGAAACCCCTGGGCCGCCGCCACCCCCTGGGCCACCAGCGCCACCGACGGGTCCGGCTCCACCCGGTCAAAGATCTCCCACTCCCGGGCACCGGAAGACTTGGCGATCCTTTCTCCGGTGCCGTTTTTGGCGAAGAACGGATCCGTCACCAAAAACAGCCGCTGCAACCCCAGCTGTTTCAGCGCTTCCATCCCCGCCGCACCCAGAACGATCCTGGTCTGACAGGAAAATTCTTTCATAAACACACCACCTTTTCCGTCCTATTATTTCCAGATGGGTAAAAATCATGTATGACCGGGGAGAATTTAATAAAAATTCACACTGCGCACTAGAACTTGCCTTTCCGCTGTGCTATAATGT
>CAZVAB010000035.1:0-10539 GCA_964625045.1 uncultured Oscillospiraceae bacterium
AATGAAAGCCCTGTATGACTTCGTGCACAAGCGTGAGATTGCACAGGCTGAGAAGGTCACGAATTTGCAGATTTTGTTTAAGAAGTGATGTTTCTCACTCGTTACTTACAAAACATTTCTAAAATAGTTAAAAAGTTAGAAAAACACCCGAAAACTGTTTGTTTTCGGGTGTTTCATGGTGGACGATATAGGACTCGAACCTATGACCTTCCGCACGTCAAGCGGATGCTCTAGCCAGCTGAGCTAATCGTCCGGGAACAGGTAGCATTATACCGCGGTGCGGCCTATTTGTCAAGCATTATTTTTACAAATTTCAAAAAATTTTTTGAGGGCCTATCCGACGGCTCCGTCCACCCCGGTGTCTCCTTTGAATTTGATGACCAGGCGGTTGGGCAGGCACACGATCTGGGCACCGCTGTTGCAGTAACCCCGGTGCATACAGTAGTGATCCGGGCAGGTGGCCTGGGTGACGGCGATCTTTCCCCCGGAGACGGTGACAGTGTTGCTGCCCCACTGGGTATCCACGGTAAAGGACTGGTCGATCCGCAGATCCACGGTGCGAAGAAGATTACCGTCCGACCAGACTTCTGCATGGGTGGCGGTATCGCCGGGGAGAAGCAGGGGAATGCTGAGAGCGGCGCAGAGGAACAAAAGAGCGCCTAAAAGGATCATCCAGGTTTTGCTTTTCATATCTCAAATCTCCATGAAAGACAGATGTGTGCCAGAAATTACGGAACTGGCGATAGTATAGCAAAAAATGCGCAAAATAGCAAGAAAACTTTCGAAAATCTTCTTGACTTTTCTCGTATCAGATGCTAAAATAGACCAGCCGCATCGAAGGGGCTAAAGTTGGTGCGCAAACACCACGCCTTTAGAGCGAGACTACACATTATAAAGTAGGTGAAACAAATGAAAGCAATTATCGTGACTGGCGGCAAGCAGTACACCGTTTCCGAGGGTGATGTTCTCTACATCGAGAAGCTGAATGCCGAGGCAGAGTCCACCGTCAACTTCGAGCAGGTTCTGGCTATCCTGGATGGCGAGAATTCCAAGATCGGCACCCCCGTTGTGGAGGGCGCTACCGTCGAGGCTAAGATCGTTAAGAATGGCAAGGCTAAGAAGATCACCGTCTTCAAGTACAAGGCCAAGAAGAACGAGAAGAAGAAGATCGGTCATCGTCAGCCTTACACCAAGGTCGAGATCACCAAGATCGCTCTGTAATTTAAGCTTATGACAAAATGCGAATTTTTTACGGAAGATGACCGGATCAAAGGATTCGCCATCTCCGGGCACAGCGGTTACGCTGAAAGCGGTGCGGATATCGTCTGCGCTGCGGTCTCCGCTGTTGTGACCATGGCCGAGGCCACCATCAATGATGTGTGCGGCGCAAAGGCCAAGGTTCGAGTCAAGGAAGAAGATGCGCGCATCAGCCTGACTCTCCCCACATCCTGCGACGAAGAGGATGCCGTCCAGGCGGTTCTCGCCGGAATGATGCTGACTCTTTGCAGTCTGCGGGATGATTATCCTGATTATATCGAAGTTATGGAGGTGTAACACCATGCTGAAAATTGGTATTCAGTTCTTCGCTCACCACAAGGGCGGCGGTTCTACCAAGAACGGTCGTGACTCTGAGGCTAAGCGCCTGGGCGTGAAGCGTGCGGACGGTCAGTTCGTCCTGGCTGGCAACATCCTGGTTCGCCAGAGAGGCACCCACATCCATCCCGGCGTCAATGTTGGCATCGGCAAGGATGACACCCTGTTTGCGCTGGTTGACGGTACCGTCAAGTTCGAGCGCAAGGGCAAGGATCGTCGGCAGTGCTCCGTGTACGCCGAGCAGTAAGCGTATAAGTGACCGAAGACCGCCGCAACCTAGAATTGCGGCGGTCTTTTTTAAAACATGGTATGGTGATAAATGATGACAACGGCGCTTGCCGTCATTTATGACTGTATCAACCATCCCGTTTTACAGGAGGATATGTTATGTTTGTAGATAAAGTTCGAATTACGGTATGCGGCGGCAAGGGCGGCGACGGTGCCGTGGCATTCCACAGAGAAAAGTATGTGGCGGCTGGCGGCCCGGACGGCGGCGACGGCGGTCACGGCGGCAGCGTTGTCCTGCGGGTCAACGACAATATGTCCACGCTGCTGGATTTCCGCTATAAGCGCAAGTACACCGCGGAGCCCGGTGTCAACGGCCAGACCCGGAAGATGTTCGGCCGCCGGGGCGAAAACCTCATCATCCAGGTGCCCAGAGGCACGGTGGTGCGGGATGCCGAGACCAATCAGATCATTGTGGATATGTCCACCGGCGAAGATTTTGTCATCGCCAAGGGCGGCCGGGGCGGCTGGGGCAATGCGCATTACGCCACTCCCACCCGCCAGGTGCCCCGGTTTGCCAAGGCCGGCCTGAAGGGCCAGGAGCGGGATATCATCATGGAGCTGAAGCTGCTGGCGGATGTGGGCCTGGTGGGCTTTCCTAATGTGGGTAAATCTACGCTGCTTTCCGTTACTTCCAATGCCCGTCCCAAAATCGCCAACTACCATTTTACCACATTGTTTCCCAACCTGGGCGTGATCTATGTGGACGAGGGTGTGTCCTTCGTTATGGCGGATATCCCCGGCATCATTGAGGGTGCGGCAGAGGGTGCTGGCCTGGGCCATGATTTCCTGCGGCATATCGACCGCTGCCGCCTGCTTGTCCATGTGGTGGATGTTTCCGGCAGTGAAGGCCGGGACCCGGTGGAGGATTTCAGCGCCATTTGCGATGAACTGGCCAATTACAGCGTGGACCTGAGCAACCGGCCCATGATCGTTGCGGCAAACAAGTGCGATCTGTTGCCCCCGGAGAGCGACGATCTGGAACGGCTGCGCACCGTGGTGGAGGCCGCTGGCTGCGAGTTGTACGAGATCAGCGCAGGTACCACCCAGGGCACCCGGAACCTGATGCGTGTGGTGGCGGAGCGGCTGCGCACCCTGCCCCCGGTGACGGTCTACGAGCCGGAGTATGTGGAGCCGGAAGTGGAAGTGGGCGATCCCAGCGCTTTGGAGATCGAGCACTATGGCAGCACCTGGCTGGTCACCGGAACCTGGCTGGAACGGTTGGTGCAGAATATCAATTTCGACGATTACGAGGCCAGAAATTACTTTGATCTGCAGCTGCGTAAGAGCGGTTTGTTCGCCCGGCTGGAGGAAATGGGCATCCAGGACGGGGATACCGTTGATATTTATGACCTGGAATTTGAATATCAGCGATAAAACATTTGCCATTTTCGACTATTGTGTATATAATAATGGTATCACCATGGGTGATACCATTATTTTTATGATTTGGAGCGGATTCCGATGATCAGAAATCTAAACCAATTGAATTTTAAGGGTTTTGGCAGCATTGTTCCTGAACGCACTGCCGGAGAAAACCAGCGGCAAAACGCCGGGCAGAAAAAGGTGCTGTCCCTGAACTGGGGGGAGCAGGCCGTGTACCTTGCCAAGGCGGATACCTGGGTGCGGGGCGGCAACGGTTTGGCGGTTCTGTCCGTCTCTATGGATGGCATGGGCTATCAGTCCTTTTATCTGGACAAGCAGGTGTGCGTGAAGCAGGGTGTCTATTTCTACATCGCCCCCTTCCGGCAGGAGCAGGCTGGCGCAGAGGTATCGGCAGATGTGCTGCCGGAGGAGGTCAGGTCTTATTCCCAGCAGCGGGACTTTTCTGTGGGGCACCGGCTTCATGTCACCCAGCTTTACACATTTTTCTATCAGGAGAAGGAAAGGGGATTTTTCTTCTCCGGTGAGTCCCATCCCATGCTGGAACTGACCTATGTGGATCAGGGGACCATGCACTCTGTGGCAGATGGTCAGGACCTTCTGCTGGAACAGGGAGATATGGTGATTTATGGTGCGGACCAGTGGCACATGCAGTATGCGGATATTGATATGGCACCCCGGTATGTGACCATCTCCTTTGAATTGGAGGGTAGCGACCTGGCACCGCTGCTGAACCGAAAGATCCGCCCGCCCCAGGTGGCGGTGACGCTGCTGCAGCAAATGCTCCGGGAGCAGGAGCGGATGGATGAATACGCAGTGGATATGATCATCTGCCAGCTGACTCAATTGCTGCTGGCGACTCTGCGCCAGCAGGAGCAGCCCAGCCATAAGCTGAAGACCTCCAATTCCATGAATTCTGAAAATGAGATCATCCGCCGGGCTCAGCAGTATATCAGCGAAAACATCCGGGAAAAGCTGACGGTGCCCTATGTGGCCCGGATGGTGGATGTGAGCCCCAGCTATATGACGGCACTGTTCCACAAAAATTTGCAGATATCCCCCGGCGAGTATATCCGCCGCATCAAGATTCAGGAGAGCAAGCAGATGATCCGGGAGGGCAATATGAATTTCACGGAGATCGCGGCGGCGCTGCACTATTCCACAGTGCACCACTTCTCCCGGCAGTTTAAGGACAAGTTTGGCATTACCCCCACGGAGTATGCCAAGTCGGTGCGCTAAAGGAGAGGGAGCATGGAGCTGAAAGTGTTGTGCGTGGGAGATGTGGTGGGCGATCCGGGTATGGACCGGATCAGCCGCTCCCTGCGGTACTGGAAACGGAAAACGGAAGCGGATTTTGTCATCGTCAATGGAGAGAACGCCAGCGTGGTGGGCATTACGCCCCGGCAGGCGGAGGAAATACTGGATGCCGGGGCGGATGTGATCACCATGGGCAACCACACCTGGGGAAAGCGGGAGATCGTGCCTTATATGGACGATTGCCGCCAGATTCTGCGGCCTGCCAACTATGCCCCCCAGGTGCCGGGCCGAGGCTGGGGGATATTTGACAGCAAAGCAGGGCC
Organism: uncultured Oscillospiraceae bacterium; assembly: GCA_964625045.1. GTDB lineage: Bacteria > Bacillota > Clostridia > Oscillospirales > Oscillospiraceae > Faecousia. The sequence goes on from CAZVAB010000035.1 coordinate 4,842, forward strand.
TGTGGCGGTGATTGACCTGATCGGACGGTGCAACATGGACTATGGCCCGGAAAATCCTTTTTTACTGGTGGAAAAGATTTTGAAAGAAGTGGATGCCAAGATCATTCTGGTGGAACTTCACGCAGAAGCTACTTCTGAAAAACTGGCGATGGGTTATTTGCTGGATGGGCGGGTCAGTGCGGTATATGGTACGCACACCCATGTCCCTACAGCGGATGCTCAGGTGCTTCCCAAGGGGACGGGCTATGTGACGGATCTGGGCATGACCGGCCCGGCACGTTCCGTGCTGGGGATCCGGCCGGAGCTGTCCATTGCCAAGTTCCGGGGAGACCTGACCAGCCGCTATCAGTGGGCCGGCGGCCCGACGAAAATGGAAGCGGTGCTGTTTACCGTCGATGGGGAAACAGGCCGCTGCCGCAAGGCAGAAAGGGTGGATCTAAGGGATGAAAATTCTGCACAGCGCTGATTGGCATTTGGATGCGCCGCTGACCGGGCGCACGGAGCGGCAGGCAGCGTTTTTGCGCCGGGAGATGGGAAAAATCCCCGGCAAGATCGCGGATCTTTGCCGGAAAGAGGATTGCCGGATGCTGCTGCTGTCCGGCGACCTGTTTGATGGTGCCTATACGAAAGAAAGCTACCGGGCAGTATATGATGCCTTGGAGGAACTGGCAATCCCGGTGTTCATTGCTCCGGGCAACCATGACTATTGCAGGCCCTCGTCCGTGTATGTGGCGGAGCGGTGGCCGGAAAATGTGCATATTTTTACCCATCCGGTGATGGAGCAGGTGTATTTGGAAGAGCTGGACTGCACGGTGTACGGTGCGGGCTATGATGCCATGGACTGCCCGGCGCTGCTGGAGGATTTCCGGGCATCGGGCAAGGGTAAGTGGCACATTGGTGTGCTCCATGGGGATGCGACCACGGCTGCAAGCCCTTACTGCCCGGTGAGCGCCCAGCAGGTGCGCGCGTCCGGCTTGGACTATCTGGCGCTGGGACATATCCACAAGGGGGGGAGCTTCCGCAGCGGAGAAAGCTTCTGCGCATGGCCCGGCTGCCCCATGGGCCACGGTTACGACGAATCCGGCATCAAAGGTGTGATCCTGCTGGAATTGGAGGAGAAACTGGAAGCGAAAGTTCTGCCATTGGATACCCCACGGTTTTACGATGAGACTGTGGAGGTGAGGGATGATGCGGCGAAAGCTCTGGCATCCCTGCTTCCCGGCATGGAAACCCAGGACTTTTACCGGGTGACCCTGGAGGGTTATGCCGATGGCGTGGATATGGAGGCCCTGATGGTCCAATTTTCCCATATTCAGAATTTGGAACTGCGGGACAAGACCATCCCGGAAACAGCCCTCTGGGGCAGCGTGGGGGAGGACAGCCTGGAGGGAATGTACTTCGGCATTTTAAAGGATGCTATGGATACGGACAGTGAGCGCCTGCAGCGCTGTGTGAAACTGGCGGCCCGGATATCCCGGCAGATACTGGACGGACAGGAGGTGCGTTTGCCGTGAAGATCTATTCCATGACGGCTACCTTTGGAAAGCTGGAACATGAGACATTGACCCTGAAACCGGGTCTGAATATCATCGAAGCACCCAATGAATGGGGCAAGAGCACATGGTGCGCTTTTATCGTTGCCATGCTTTATGGCATCGATACCCGTGCCAAGACCACCAAAACGGCGCTGGCGGACAAGACCCGCTATGCTCCCTGGTCCGGCGCGCCCATGGAGGGGCGCATGGACATCTGCTGGAATGGGCGGGACATCACCATTGAGCGGCGCACCAAAGGGCGGCTGATTTTTGGCGATTTCCGGGCTTATGAGACAGCTACGGGGCTGGATGTGCCGGAGCTGACGGCATCCAACTGCGGCATGGAGCTGCTGGGCGTGGAGCAGGGGGTGTTCACCCGGGCGGGATTTATCCGCATGAGCGACCTGCCTGTGACCCAGGATGATGCCCTGCGCCGCCGGCTGAACAATCTGGTGACCACGGGAGATGAAAGCGGCGCTGGGGAAAAGCTGGCGCAGAAGCTGAAAGACCTGAAAAACAAATGCCGGTTCAACCGCACCGGCTTGCTCCCCCAGGCGGAAGCCCAGGCAGAAGCGCTGGAACAGCGGCTGCGGGAGCGGCAGGAGCTGGACGGTCAGGCGCAGCGGCTGCGGGAGCGGCAGCAGGAGCTGGAAGGGCGCATTGCCCAGCTGCAAAATCACAAAGCGGCTCTGGCTTATCACCAGGCCGTGGAGGAAACCGCACACATCCGGCAGGCACAGGCCCGGCTGGATGAGCAGACTGTTCAATTGGAGCAATTGGAAATCCGATGCGCTCCGCTGCCCTCGGAGGAAGAGACGGAGCGGGCCAAGGTGAAATTGCAGCGGCTTCAAAACGAGAGCTTGTCCCTGCAAATGGAGCAGCAAATGCTGCCCGGCGGGCCGAAAATGCCGGAAATACCCAAACGGTATGAAAAGATGTCCGGTGTACAGGCCTGCGCCCAGGCGGAGGAGGATGCCAGGGGTGTCACATCTGCGTTGGAACGGCAGAAGAAAGCCGGAGGAAAGACCACCGTTGGCATTGTGCTGCTGGCCTTGGGCTTGCTGGCGCTGGCGGCACTGGGACTGCTGTATCCCAATGCCATAGCCATGACAGGCGTGGCGGCTGTGGCGGTGACAGGCGGTGTGCTGCTGAAACTGGGCGTGGGTCAACGGAAACAGGCGCAGATGCTCGTTTCCGGCCTGAAAGAAAAATACGCCCCGCTTCCGGTAGAAAAGTGGACAGAGGATGCGAATACTTATGCCCGGTCCATGGAAAGCTATGAGGCGCAGATGGAACAATACCGGGCCGTTTGTGACGAATTGGAGCAGCGCCGGGCGGTATTAGCGGAGCAAATGGAAACCCTGACCGGCGGGATTCCTCTGGTGCAGTGTCTGGAACAGTGGGACAGCATTTGCGCCCAATGGAGGCAGCTTCGGGAAATGCGCCGGGATCATCAAAATCTGCAAGCCCAGGTGGCGGCACTGCAGTCCATGAGCAGGGAAGTTCGTGCCCCCCAGATGCCGGATGAACTGACCTATGACCGCAGTGAAACTGATGCGCAGCTGCAAAGCGCTGCCTATGAGCAGAAGCAAAACCAGCTGCGGCTGGGCCAGTTCCAGGGTCAGGGAGAAGCCTTGGGCCAGGAAGAAGCCTTGCGCAAGCAGCTGAAGCAGGTGCGCGGGCGCATACAGGAGTTGGAAGATACCTATTTGGCCTTGGAGCTGGCGCAAAAGGCGCTGTCTACCGCTGCCAGCGAATTGCAGCGGCGCTTTGCCCCCCGAATCGCCAAGCGGGCGGAGGAGCTGTTTGGCAAGTTCACCGATGGGCGATATGAAAAGCTGATGCTGGGGGAAGACATGAGTGTGGAAGCCCGGGCAGAGCAGGAGGGCACCATGCGCTCTTCTTTGTGGCGCAGTGACGGCACGGTGGATCAGCTGTATTTGGCGCTGCGTTTGGCGGTGGCGGAGGAACTGACACCCCGGGCACCTCTGGTGCTGGATGATGCCATGGTCCGCTTTGATGATGTGCGGCTGGAAAAAGCGCTGCATATTCTGGCGGAAGAGGCGGAAAAGAAACAGGTGATCCTGTTTACCTGCCAGAGCCGGGAGAAAAAACTGCAAGGAGAAATTTCATGAGTGGATGCGCAGGATGTAAGGGCAGCTGTGGCGGTTGCTGCGGCAGCTGTGGAAGCTGCGGTGTGATGGAACTGGCGGCGGAGGAGATCGCTCTGCTGGAACAGCTGGGACAGATCCCCTTTTTGCCGGTAGCCCGCCGGGTGGATGATATGGAGCCGTTCTGCTTCGAGCAGCAGGAATATCCGCCGGAGCGGTGCAGCCTGGCGCTCCAATGCCTGGAAAAGAGGGGGCTTGTCTCCATTGATTATGACAAACCACTGCCCGGTGCCTATGGTCCAGCGTATGATCCCTACCCGGTGAAGGGCAGCTTTGCCCTGACCGCCCGGGGACAGCAGGTGGTGGAACTTCTGGATATCCAGGGGATTGAATGAGAAAAAGCGCCGATTTCCTGTGAAATCGGCGCTTTTGGGTTTAGGAAAGGGCATCTCGGCTGATCTGCTCCACGAGGCGGAAAAATTCGCTGATGTGCCAGCCGTCCACCAGTGCGTGGTTGCACTGGAGGTGCAAGGGAAGCAGAATACGCTCTCCCTCATGGATGTATTTTCCCATGACGATCCGGGGCGTATAGTCTGCCGGTAGGGGAGCGGGCTGGATCACCTGGGTGAAAGAGACCCAGGGCACACAGGAGACGAAAATCAGATTAGTCTCGTCCTCCTGAGTGGCGGCGAAGCCGTGTCGGGTCATGGCCTCTTCCTGGCAGGCTTTGCCATAGGTGAGAAATTCTGCCAGGGTGTGGCGGCAGTCCGTGCGGCAGTTGCAGAAGGTTCGGTCGGGCAGAGCAACGGTGTGGGCGGTGTCGCAGTGGTCAAACTCTACGATCCGGTCCTCCACCACCCGCTGGCGCAGCTCCGGCACGGCATTGGCGGCCTGAGCCACGGCCCACAGGCAGGCAAGGAACGTAGAACCGCCCAGCTCCTTGTCCTTTTGGATCAGGCCGGTCACATCCACATTGGCGGTCAGGCCCACATAGGGGTAGGCCATCTCCTTGAAAAAGGCAAAGTGGGTACGCCGGGGATAGGTTTCCAAATCAATGTATTTCATGGCAGCTCCTTATCCCAGCCGCCGGGCGATCTCGTTGGCAATGGCGGCAAATTCCGGGATGCCAAGGGTCTCGCCCCGGACATTTTCATCAAAACCGTAGGCGGCGATCACTTCCGCTGCACCGGATTTGCCCAACTGGGGGAAACCGGAAGCCAGACCGTTGCTCAATTTCTTGCGGCGCATGGCGAAGCTGGCCCGGACGGTGCGGAAGAAGATGTTTTGATCCTGAATATCCCAGGGGCGCTCCTTGCGGACACGCAGGGTGATCACTGCGGAGGTCACCTTGGGCTGTGGCAGGAAGCAATGGGCGGGGACATCAAACAGCAGCTCCGGCTCGGCATAATACTGGCAGAAAACAGAGAAAGCACTGTAATCAGCGGAGCCCGGCTGGGCGGCAATGCGCACGGCCACTTCCTTTTGCACCATGACCGTCACCTGGTTGAAGCAGTCCGCTTCCAGCAGGGCGGTGAGGATGGGGGAAGTGATGTAGTAGGGCAGATTGGCGCAGGCCACAGGCCGCAGCCCCCCAAACTTTTCTGCCACCAAAGCGGGCACATCCAGTTTCAGTACATCGTTCCAGAGAATTTCCAGATTATCGAATTCGCCCACGGTCTGCTGCAAAATGGGCTGCAAGCGCCCATCCAGCTCCACAGCGCAGACTTTACCCGCCCGCAGGCACAGCTGCTGGGTCAGCGGGCCAATGCCAGGGCCGATTTCCAGCACGCCGGTGCCGGCATCCACCCCGGAGTCCTCCGCAATGCTCTCGGGCACCCAGGTGGCGATCAGAAAGTTCTGGCCCTTGGCCTTGGAAAAGTGGAACCCGTGCTGGGCGAGCAGGGGTTTCATCACTTGGATATCACAAACATTGATCATAGAAAAACCGCCTTTCTTTGCTGCCATTATAGCATAAAGGAAGGCGGTTTTGCAACTAGGGAAACCCTGATTTAATCTGAACTAGCAAATAGATTTCAGATATGGTACAATAAC
>CAZVAB010000036.1:0-6332 GCA_964625045.1 uncultured Oscillospiraceae bacterium
TGATCTGGTCGGAATTGGGGTCATCCGCCGGGTGCTGCACCGGGCAGAAATCCCATATCTCATTTTCCTGGGGAATGACCACCAGACCGCCTGGGTGCTGTCCGGTTGTACGGCGCACGCCGACACAGCCGCTGGCAAGGCGGGACTTTTCCGCCATGGAAGCGGTCTTCCCCCGCTCTTCCAGATATTTTTTCACATAGCCAAAGGCCGTCTTTTCCGCCACCGTGCCGATGGTGCCCGCCCGGAACACATGGGACGAGCCGAACATTTCAATACAGTAAGCATGGGCATTGGCCTGATATTCGCCGGAGAAGTTCAGGTCGATATCCGGCACCTTATCGCCGCCGAAGCCCAGGAAGGTCTCGAAGGGGATGTTGAAGCCGTCCTTTTCCATCGCCGTACCGCACAGAGGGCAATTCTTATCCTCCAGGTCCGCACCGCAGTTGATATCCTTGGGCACGTCCAAAATGGTATGCTTACAATTGGGATTTGGGCAGCGGTAGTGGGGCGGGAAGGAATTCACTTCTGTGATGCCGGACATAAACGCCACAATGGATGAGCCAACAGAGCCACGGGAGCCTACCAAATACCCATGCTCCAAAGAGTTCTGCACCAGCTTCTGGGCCGACATATAGATCACATCATAGTGACAGGAGATGATATCGTGCAGCTCCGTTTCCACACGTTTCTGGAAAATCTCCGGGGGATTGTCACCATAAAGCCGGTGGAATTTTCCATAAACCAGAGATTTCAGGTCCTCCACGGAGTTTTCGATCTTGGGCGCAAACAGGTTATGGGGCACCGGGCGCATGGTCTCGCACATATCCGCAATGTGGTTGGTGTTGGTCACCACCACCTCGTATGCCTTTTCCGCGCCCAGATAGGAAAATTCCTCCAACATATCGTCCGTGGTACGGAAATACAGGGGGTTTTCCTTGTCGCAGTCATCAAAGCCCTTGGTAGCCAGGAGAATGTGCCGGAAGATCTCGTCCTCCGGGTTCAGGAAGTGAACGTCACCCGTTGCCACAACGGGCTTTCCCAACTCTTCACCCAAGCGGACAATGGTGCGGTTGAACTCCCGCAGCTCTTCCTCGTCCTTGGCAATGCCCTTTGCCAGCATGAATCGGTTGTTTGCCAGGGGCTGGATCTCCAAAAAGTCATAGAACGATGCGATACGCTTGATCTCGTCGTGGCTCTTCCGATCCAAAATGGCCTGGAACAGCTCGCCCGCTTCACAGGCAGAACCTATGATCAGACCCTCCCGCATGGCCATCAGTTCCGATTTGGGGATCCGGGGCACACGCTTGAAATACTTCAAATTCGCATCGGAGATCAGGTGGTAAAGATTGCGCAGTCCCTGCTGATTTTTGGCAAATAGGATGATATGCCGGGCCTTCCGATTGTCGATGCGGCCCTTGGCCCGGAGCTTCTCCATCACCGGATTCACCGCCTGAAGGGTATGGATGCCATGCTCTTCTTCCAGCTGCCTCAGCAGCTTTGCCATGATTAGACCGCAGGTCAGGGCATCATCCGCCGCACGGTGGTGATTGAATTCCGGCAGGCTCAGGGCATTTGCCACGATATCCAGCTTGAATTTGTGCAGCTGGGGCAGCAAATTCTGGGACAGGATCAGCGTATCCGCTGCGGTATAGTCGTAGGGCAGGCCCATTTTTTCGCAGGCAGCCCGGATAAATCCGGTATCAAAATCCGAATTGTGAGCAACCAGCACACTGTCTCCCACAAAGTTCAGAAATTGAGGCAGCACTTCTTCGATCTTCGGCGCACCCACCAGCATGGCATCGGTGATACCCGTCAAGTCCACGATCTTCTGCTCCAATTTCCGCCCCGGTGCCACAAAGGTCTGGAAGCGGTCAATCTCCTGACCGTTTTTCATCCGCACAGCACCGATCTCGATGATGGTATCGGTATGAGAAGAAAGTCCCGTGGTTTCCAGATCAAAGGCCACAAATTCTTCGTCAAAGGCCATCTCCCGGTCACCGTGGACCACGATCCGGTCGTCCACATCGTTGATGTAATAGCCCTCACAGCCGTAGAGGATCTTGATCGTCTCATCCGTCCCGGCGATTTTCGGTGGCTTCTTCCCCTCCACCACATGAAGGGCATCGGTAAAGGACTGGCAGCAGCCATGGTCGGTGATGGCAATGGCCTTATGGCCCCAGGCAGCCGCCTGCTGCACTGCGGCGGCAGTGGAAGTCAAAGCATCCATGCTGCTCATGGAAGTATGCAGGTGCAGCTCCACACGCTTGAGCCCCTCCGCCCGATCCAGCCGCTTGGGCATGGAACCGGGCATCATGGCAAAGGGCTTCAAAATCAGCTCATTGTCAAACTGGTTGATCATCAGCTTGCCCTGGATGCGAAGCACCGCGCCCACTTTCACATTGTCAAGGAAGGGCTTGGCTTCATTGGCTTCCATGAAACGGTTGATGCGGATGGCTCCGGTATTGTCCGTCATGTCAAAGTTGACCACCCAGGCATTGCGCTTTTTCAGTTCCTTATGCTCCACCGCAAAGACACGGCCCTCCACAATGACACTGCCCATGTCCAAATTCAGGGTGTGCATGGGTGCGGCGTTGCCCCGGAACGGCTTGCCGTACAGCGCTTCCGAAGATACTGCAGGAGCAGCGGTTTTTTTCTGCACGGCGCTCTGGGCGGGCAGATCGTTCATCAGCGTCGAGCGCATTTTTTCCATGGCTTCAAAAAGAGCTGCCCCTTCCAGGGCTTCCCCTGCCTGGATCTGGATGGTCACCGGGGTGGAAAAGCGTTCCTGCAATCTTCTTTGCACCTTGGGGACACATTCCAAAAGCATCTGCTTGCCGTTTCCCTTTAAGGATACGGTCAGTTCATTTTCAGTCCATCTCCACTGGGCTCCGGCCAGCGCACCTCGGGCCATGGAGTTTTCCCCAACAAACAGATCCCGCAGTTCCTCCGGCGGCACCTGCTGCAACTGATTCGGGTCAAAGGTGGCATTCAGTTCCAGAGCCTGCAAACCGTAGACGGCGCAGATCTCCTTTTCCACCTCTTCCAGCCGCTTCTGGGGCACAAAGCTGTCACATTTGAGGACTACAGATATCTTCCGGGCAACTGGGTCCAGGTCTGCCGCAACAATAGCCGCTTGAGAAATGGCTTCCTCCAGCGGCTGCAACGGCGCATAGTCCGAGAACATATTCAAAAACAAAGGGTACTGGGTCATAATCTACGGATCCTTCTATCTGTGTTTGCAAATAGTATACCATATCCGGGGTACAAATTTCTACTGCTCCGGGGATATTTTATCGTGGATTTTCCCCGGAGAAATTTGTAGAAAATGCCCATCCGTTTTGGATGGGCATTGGATATTTACAGCTGTTCGATGCGGCGCAGCAATGCGGGAAGCAGCTCGTCATAGGGAAGCTTTTCCACCTGCTCCCCCTTTTCAAAGATCATGCCCCAGCCATCACCGCCGGCGATACCGATATCCGCCTCTCTGGCTTCGCCGGGTCCGTTGACCACGCAGCCCATGACCGCCACGGTAATGGGCTTTTGGCAGTCTTTCAGGGCTTCGTCCACCCGGTTTACAAGACCGATAAGATCGATCCTTGTCCGTCCGCAGGTTGGGCAGGAAATGATGTTCACACCCTCCTTGCGCAGGCCTGCCGCTTTCAGGATATCCTTTGCCGCGTAGACCTCCTGTACCGGATCGTCCGTCAGGCTGACACGGATGGTATCACCGATGCCATCCAGCAGCAGCGCACCGATGCCCATGGCAGACTTGATCATGCCCATTTTCACCGGGCCGGTCTCCGTCACGCCAATGTGCAGAGGATAGTCGCACTTACTCCGAAACAGCCGGGCTGCTGCCACCATGGTGGGCACGGTGGAAGACTTCATGGAAAGGCAGGTATCGTAAAAACCGTACTTTTCCAGCAGTTCCAAATGCTCAAAAGCACTCTCCACCAGCGCTTCCGCTGTGGGATGGCCGTACTTTTCCAGCAGCCGCTTGTCCAGGCTTCCGCCATTGACACCAATACGGATGGGAATGTGTTTATCCTTGCACACATCCACCACAGCCTTGACCCGGTCTTCCCCGCCGATGTTGCCGGGGTTGATGCGGATTTTGGATGCGCCGCCCTCGGCGGCAGCGATTGCCAGCTTATAGTCAAAATGGATATCCGCCACCAGGGGCAGCTCGCTTTCCTTGCAGATATCCGCAAAGCTGCGAGCCGCTTCCATATTCTGGACGGACAACCGGGCGATCTGGCATCCGGCAGCCTTCAAAGCCCGGATCTGGGCAAGGGACGCTTTCACATCCGTGGTTTTGGTATTGAGCATGGACTGAATGACCACCGGCGCACCGCCGCCGATCTTCACACCACCCACATCGATTTGTCTGGTCATATCTTTCACCTCTTAAAAATGGTAAAAATATCCTTAAACATGATGAGCGCCATGAATCCAAGGAGCAGGATCATACCAGCACCATGGATATAGCCCTCGTACTTGGGATCCACCTCTTTGCCGGTGATCTTGACGATGGCGGTGGTGATCAGCAGCGCCACGGCCCGACCGCCATCCAACGCCGGGATGGGCAGCAAATTCATGATCGCCAGATTGATGGCAATGAAGCCGCCGAAATAAAGCATGTTCAGCAACGCATCCACCCAGGTGGCCGATGCCTGGGCCAGATCGTTCATCTGACCCACGATGCCCACAGGCCCGGTCATATCCGAAACACCCGCATCTCCGCTGATGAGCATTTGCAGGCTCAGGCGCACGATGCGCCCGGCGTTCAGGACATTCTTCCAGGCATAGTCCAGCTTGCCTCCCAAAGTCAGCTTCTCCGAAATGGAGAACGCAAAGCCAAAGCGCTGGGAGGTGGAACCATCCTCATTGGGAAATTCATGCCGCTCCATCTTAAAATCATTCAAATAGACCTTCTCACCGTTGCGGCGCACCACCAAATCATGGACATCTCCGGGATTTAAGGCAAGGATGGTAGAAAAGTCGGACTGGACATAGATCTTCTCCCCGTCCATTTCCAGCAGGGTATCTCCCACCTGCAAGCCGCCTTCGCCGTTGAGGGTACAGCCCTCTTCAAAAGTGGACACCGTAGGCAGCACGATCTGCTGCACCGGCAAAAAGACGATGACCATGATCAGCACACCGGCCAGGAAATTCATAGCAGAGCCTGCCAGGAGTATCCCCAGGCGCTTCCACCAGGCCGCTTTCTGGAAAGAATGGGGATCTTCCGTATCCGCATCCTCCCCTTCCATGGCGCAGTAGCCGCCAAAGGGAATGCAGCGGATGGAATAAAGGGTATCGCCCTTCTGCTTCTTCCAGATGGCGGGGCCCATAAAAATGGCAAATTCATTGACCCGGACACCGGAAGCCTTTGCCGCCATAAAATGTCCCAATTCGTGGACAAACACCAGTAAGCTAAAAAGTAAAATTGCGAAAATGATCGTCATTCAAGGGTCCTCATTTCAGTTTTGCTTGATGATCGGCCACATATTCTCTGGCCTTTTTATCCGCCTCCAGAATTTCTTCCAAAGTCGGCTCCATCACAAAGGGTACGGTTTCCACTGCGCCACGCACCAGCTCATAGATATCATAGAAGCCGATCTTATCCTCCAGATACAGAGCGACCGCCGCTTCGTTGGCACCGTTCATCACGGCACAGGCGTTGCCCCCCTTGGCGGCACACGCCATGGCAAGGGCCAGACAGGGGAAGCTCTCCAGATCCGGCTTGGCAAAGGTCAGCGCCCCGCAAGTGGTCAAATCCAGTGCCTCCACAGGGCATTCCTTCCGCTCCGGGTAGGTCAGCGCCAGCTGAATGGGCAGACGCATATCCGGTGTACCCATCTGGGCCATCACCGCACCGTCAATACATTCCACAAAGCTGTGGACGATGCTCTGCCGGTGGATCACAACCTCCACCTGCTCCAGGGGCAGATGGTACAGCCGCATGGCTTCAATGACTTCCAGGCCCTTGTTCATCAGTGTGGCGCAGTCAATGGTGATCTTGGCACCCATTTTCCAGTTGGGGTGCTTCAGCGCATCCGCTCTGGTCACCTTTTCCAGCTGGGGGCGGGTCATGCCAAAGAAAGGGCCGCCGGAGCAGGTCAAAATCAGCTTCTTCACTTCCCGCTTCTCTCGAACGCCCATCAGACACTGGAAGATGGCGGAATGCTCCGAGTCAACGGGAATGATCTCGGTGCCGTACTTTTCCGCTTCTGCCATTACCAGTTCACCGGCGCACACCAATGTTTCCTTGTTTGCAAGGCCGATGCGCTTGCCCGCGCGGATGGCAGCAAGCGTGGGCTTTAAGCCCAGCA
>CAZVAB010000036.1:6432-10506 GCA_964625045.1 uncultured Oscillospiraceae bacterium
AGGCCGATGCGCTTGCCCGCGCGGATGGCAGCAAGCGTGGGCTTTAAGCCCAGCAGTCAATGGTGATCTTGGCACCCATTTTCCAGTTGGGGTGCTTCAGCGCATCCGCTCTGGTCACCTTTTCCAGCTGGGGGCGGGTCATGCCAAAGAAAGGGCCGCCGGAGCAGGTCAAAATCAGCTTCTTCACTTCCCGCTTCTCTCGAACGCCCATCAGACACTGGAAGATGGCGGAATGCTCCGAGTCAACGGGAATGATCTCGGTGCCGTACTTTTCCGCTTCTGCCATTACCAGTTCACCGGCGCACACCAATGTTTCCTTGTTTGCAAGGCCGATGCGCTTGCCCGCGCGGATGGCAGCAAGCGTGGGCTTTAAGCCCAGCATTCCCACCACGGCGGTGATCACACAATCCACCCCGGGCAGTGTTGCCGCCTCGATCAGCCCTTCCTCACCCCAGGCAATGCGCACGGGCAGATCCTCAATTTGCTTTTTCAGTTCCAACGCCGCTTCTTCCGTTGCCATAACTGCCAGCTCCGGGCAAAACGCCCGGCATTGCTGAGCCATACGGTCAACACTGGTGCCAGCGGTCAATGCCTTGACCGTGATATCCATGCGGCTGATCACATCCAGGCTCTGCCGGCCGATGGAGCCGGTGGAACCAAGAATACTCACAGATCTTACCATATTTCTTACCCCACAACAGGCAGCAGCGCCAGCAGGATCTCCACCAGCGGGGCCACCACCATCATCGAATCGAAGCGATCCAGAATACCGCCGTGGCCGGGGATCAGATTGCCGTAATCCTTGATCCCGGTCTGCCGCTTTACAGCGGAGAAGCACAGATCACCAAACACCCCCGCCACGGAGCCCAACAGGCCATAGGTAATGGCGTACAGATAATTCACCTGGGCATCCGTCATCATCCCAACGATCAGGCAGTATAAAAGCATACCCAGAACCGCGGTGAGCATACCGCCCAGCATTCCCTCCACGCTCTTATTGGGGCTGACCACCGGAGCCAGCTTGTGCTTGCCCCAGGCTTTTCCCACGAAGTAAGCACCGGAATCGGACAAAAACGCAATGACAAAGGGGATCAGCACCAACATTCTGCCGTTGCTTCCGCTGTCCAGGATCCGAAGCAGGGAGCACAGCAGATACGGCAGCAGCAGCCCGCCGGTCATGCAGATGGCGATGCGGTCAAAGCGCAGCTTGGCATGAGCCATGAGCACTTCCCCGAAAAGCAGACAGAAGTAGATAAATACGCCCAGCAGTGCCCACAGGTGCTCCATGCCGTTGTGTACCCAGAACGGCACAAAGAATGCGATCACCACCGTGTAGGCCAGCAGCCGCACATGGCGCACCAGGCCAGTGCCCCACAGCAGCTCATAGGCTGCAATGGCACACATGACGCCCAGCAGCGCCGCGGTCATCACCTTCGGTGCCACCAGCAGCACGATCAGCAGCAGCGGGACCAGGATAACGGATACGATAATTCTCGTTTTCATCTTTTTACGCGCCTCCAAAACGGCGGTTACGCCGATGGTATTCCTCAATGGCGGCATCCAGGTCATCCGGCCCGAAATCCGGCCACAGTACATTCATAAACACAAATTCGGAATAAACCGTCTGCCAGGGAAGGAAGTTGCTGATGCGCATTTCCCCGGAGGGACGGATCACCAGTTCCGGATCCGGCACACCGGCAGAATCCAGAAAATCCGAAATAGTATCTTCCGTGATATGCTCCGGGTCAAAGGAGCCGTCCCGCACCTGCTGCGCGATCTTCTGCACCGCCCGGACGATCTCATCCCGTCCGCCGTAGTTGAAGCAGAAGTTCACCTGAACACCTTCATAGGCATCGGAGCGCTCTTCCGTCTCCCGGCAGAGCTTCTGCAGATCCGGTGTCAGGCGGGTCAGGTCGCCAAAGAAACGGAACCGGACATGGTTCTTCTCCATATCCCGCAGCGCTTCCTTCAGGTATTTGACCATGAGCTTCATGATACCGGAAACCTCCTCCTGGGAGCGTTTCCAGTTTTCTGTGGAAAAAGCGTAGACCGTCAAATATTCCACACCCAGTGTGCGACAGTAGTTGGCGATCCGGCGAAAGGCTTCGCCGCCGGCACTGTGTCCGGCAGTCCGGGGCAGACCCCGGTTCTTTGCCCAGCGGCCGTTGCCGTCCATGATGATGGCAATATGCCGGGGGGGACTTAATTTGTTGGGCTGATCGGTATTCACCAAAGAACCCTCCTTTCTCTGATAAAACATTGGGGGCGAAACCGCCCCCAATGTCAAACGCAGGCGTTACAGCGCCATCAATTCCTTTTCCTTGGCAGCCAGGTTCTCGTCCACTTTCTTGATATACTTATCCAGCATATCCTGCAGATCCTTTTCTGCCTTCTTTTGATCGTCCTCGGTGATCTCCGAGTTCTTCTTCAGCTTCTTCACATAGTCCATACCTTCCCGGCGGACATTACGCATGGCGACCTTGGCATCCTCCGCGTACTTCTTGACCTGCTTTGCCAGCTCCTTACGGCGCTCCTCGGTCAGCTGGGGGAATACCAGCCGGATCACACGGCCGTCATTCTGGGGGTTGATGCCCAGGTCAGACATCTGAATGGCCTTCTGAATGTCCTTGAGCAGCTTTGTATCCCAGGGCTGGATCACCAGCGTGCGGGCATCGGGGGAAGAAATGGTGGCAACACCGGCCAGGGGGGTCTCGCTACCATAGTATTCAACACTGATCCGGTCCAGAACCTTGGCATTGGCACGGCCCGCACGCACAGCGCTGAACTCCTCGCCCAGGTGCTCCAGGGTCTTATCCATCTTTCTGGAATATTCCTTAAAATCTACGCTCATATGATTTCCTCCTCAAAACTTGGTTTTCACGGTAGTGCCGATGGCCTCGCCCCGCACCACGCGCATAATACTGTCTTCCTCATCCAATCCGAAGCAGACCATGGTCATATCATTTTCCATAGCCAGAGCCATTGCCGTGATGTCCGTTGCCTTCAGATTGTCCTCCAGCACCTTGGCATAGGTCAGCTGGGAGTAGCGGATCGCATTGGGGTCAACATTGGGATCTGCGGAGTAGATGGCATCCACATTCTTTGCCATAAGGATGGCATCCGCCTCGATCTCCACGCCCCGGAGCACAACACCCGTATCCGTGGAGAAATAGGGATTGCCGGTACCGGCGGCAAAGATGACCACCTTACCCTCATTGAGATAACGGTTGGCAGTATCCCGGGTGAAATACTCGCAGAACTTGTTCATCTCCACCGCGCTGAGGACTCTTGCCTCCACACCGCGCTTTTCCAGTGCGTCAGCCACGGCGATGGAATTCATCACGGTGCCCAGCATACCCATGGCATCGGCATGGGAGCGCTGCATCTTGTCCGCGCCGTCCTTGACACCGCGCCAGAAGTTGCCGGCGCCAACCATCAGGCCCACCTGGACACCCAGATCCACACATTCCTTGATGGAACGGCACACATCGTCGATCACATCAAAATCAAGACCCCGGCGCTTGTCGCCTGCCAGAGCTTCACCGCTGACTTTCAGCATGATACGCTTGTATTTGATTTCGGGCATAGTAAACCCCTCCCTCTTTTTATCCCCTATATTCTATATGAAAAAATAAAAAAACACAAGTGAAAAATCATTTTTATGGGCCTGTTCTTCAAATTTTTACAATTTGGCAACGACCTCTGCAAGCATCCGGCATTTTTCTGCGGGAAAAACAGGGGCGATTTTCGAATTTCTGTTGCAAAAATCCTTGGGATGGGTTATAATCATGTATTATTGAATTTATCATGAAGAGAGGATGGATATAACATGGCTGAAATCACCGAAAGCAAGAATTTCATCCACGCTTTTATCGAAGAGGATATTGCCGAGGGCGGACGTTTCGCCGGGCAGACCGTCCACACCCGTTTCCCGCCGGAGCCCAACGGCTACCTGCACATTGGTCACTGCAAGGCGCTGATCATCGACTTCGGCACTGCCGAAAAGTTTGGTGGCATCTGCAACCTGCGTATGGACGACACCAACCCCACCAAGGAAGATGTGGAGTTCGTGGA
>CAZVAB010000037.1:0-10339 GCA_964625045.1 uncultured Oscillospiraceae bacterium
GGGTCGACAGCCGAAACAAGATGAATTATAGCGAATTATTCAGAGGTTCCCTTACAGTGATAAGGGAAAGTACCAGACCGTTGGGGCGGTAAATGAGGTGTAGCAGATGAAAACCTTACAGCAGATGTTTCGCCAGCCGGTGAAGACGGCAGCCGGGATTATGATGGTTACGCTGGCCGTGGCAATCCTTATTACCAGCGTAGGACAATATACTGCCACGATGCTGACAAGATCCGATTTGGACGACCGGTACGATACCATCGCCCTCTTATCGGATGAATACTTCTGGGAAAGTATCCCATCTGGTGGACGGCACCATTACACAAACCTGCCCAGCGTTTATCAGGAATGGGTGGACAAGACGATCCAGACACGAACAGATCTGGTACAAACAGAGTCCTTTGCACAGCTGTATTCTGCTTATGTCCCGGGCGTTTCTCCAGAAAATTTTTCACAGTATGAAAACGGAGACTTTATGGATCTGTACGCTTCGACGGTTTGCGTTGGTAATCCTTATCGCTGCGCACTGCTGGAAGTAACTTTGACCGCTGTAGGAACGGTGGTTGAGGAAAAAACCGTAAGCTATGGAACATCAATGGCGGATATGCAGACCTATCGAGAATACATTACGATTCTTTGCGCCGGTAGGGTCGAACGAACCATTTGTTTGGAACAGGGATTTGCCTCCCCCGTTGGAAAGACCATCACCTTTTCCGTCTGCGTTTACAGTGAAGAGGAGCTGGAAACACTGGAGCTGGAAGTGGGGAAACGGTATCTGATCTATGGAATGGATTATTCCGATGTCCAGGGTGAAGCGCTACAGTCTCGGATCAGTATGAATCGCAGGCAGTATGAAGAATTGTATGGTGCCGAAGTGAATGAATTGCAGATCGAATGTTATTTGTCGGTCTGCAACTATGCCAGCCTGCCTGTTATTTACCGAAATAATGGCGGTTTTGAGATGCGGACGGATCTTCGGAAATATTCCCAGCGGAAAGAAGATGGAACTGTTACGGTCAGCTATGTTTCCGCAGATGCGTATATGCGCCAGTACAGCGTGCCAACCATTGCAAAACTGTCGGGCACGGCGGAGGACTACATAAACTCAGACGATGGTACCCTGTGGATGCGGAAGCTGGAGGAAATGGAAATTAACAACCACAGCTTCCCGGTGCTGGCTGTTGGTAAGCTGGGCTATCAGGTGGCCTTTGCCCGCGGCGAAGCACGAATCGTGGATGGAAGGGACTTTACGGAGACAGAGCGGACGCAGGGCGCAAAGGTGTGTGTCATCTCTGAAGCGGTCGCACGCCTGAACGGCCTTTCGGTGGGCGACACCATCGACCTGCAGACCTGCGCCATGGACCCCAATATCAAGGTAGGCAGTGTCAATTCGATGGAGGGTACTCGTTTTCCCAGCGCAGCGTTTTACTCCCGTACACTGGGCTTCACCTCAGAACTACAAGGATACCAGATCGTGGGGATCTATCGGCAGAACAACGCATGGCAAAACCGGGAGGATGCTTACGGATTTACGCCCAATGTGATCTTTGTTCCCCAGGACTCTATATCTGGTGACTTCAAAGCCGAGACATCGGGCATTTTCTATACGCTGGTTCTGGGCAACGGAAAGATGGAAGAATTTCAGACGCTGCAAAAAGAGGCCGGATATCCAGAGCTGTTTATCTGTCTGGATGGGGGCTATTCCGAAATCGTGGCTGGACTGGATGCTTACGAGGGGGTGTCCTCGAAAGCGCTGCTGGTTGGCATCGGAGGCTGCGTGGTCATCATGCTCCTGTTCCTTGTGCTGTTCCCCTGCCAGCAGGGAAAAACGCTGGCACAAATGAGTGCGCTGGGCACGCCAAGAGGGAAGCGCATCCGGCATCATCTGGCCTCCGCCCTTTATCTGCTGCTTCCGGGCGCACTGCTGGGCTGTCTGGCCGGTGTGCTTCTGTGGAAGCAGGTGGCGGCGACGCTGATGGAGTCGGTCAATGTCCAGATCCCGCTGGAGGCAGATATGGCGGTTCTTGCGCCCTGTCTGGCGGCGGCAGCGTTCCTGGTGGCAGCAATTGTTAGCCTGTTGGCAGCTGTTGCAATGAGTGGCAGCAAAGGGCTGATGAAGAGAAAATAAGGAGGCGCCAATGATACGCCATATATGGATACGCATACGGCGAAAACCCCAATATCTGATCGCGATCTTCCTGTTTAGCACTGTGATCGCGCTGGCGCTGTGCGGCCTGAACAGTGCCAACCGCACCGCACAGGCAGAATACGATGATATTTACAGCAAAATCAGGGTGCGCTGCACGGTCACAAATCTGACCGGCAACCAGTCGGACGCACTGGACATCCAGTCGGGGTTCATTTCTCTGTTTACCGGTTCCCGGGTAAATTATCCGGCGGTTTTTCGGGATCTGGTGGAAGATGTGCAGATCAAAGGGTCGGCAAAAATCAACTGGAACGGTGAGGAATACATACTGGTGGGCATCACCTCGACTCAAGCCGCCCCCCAGCTATGGCCGGAAAATGGGAGCACGATCTTCTGGAATGATGGCGTAGACAGCAGTGCTTTCGACAGCAGCGAAGCATTTTGCATCATTCCGCAGGCGTTGGAAAAGCTCATGATGGAGCGAAACCTGCCTACAGACTGTTTTGATTTCAGCATTACCCCAGCCAACCGGCATGAAACGGAATACACCGGGGCTTTGCCCGTGATCGGCGTGTATGCCGGACAGAGTGAGAACAAGGTCTACTGCTCGTGGAGTACCTATGTGGCAATATTGGCCAGCATGGGGCGCAGCGAAATGGCAGATTCCCTGTATGCGACCTTGCGCAACAATGATGATCTGGAACTGCTACGGAAAACAGCTTCACAGTATTTTGTCCAGCCGAATCCAGGCTATGCCGGGATGGAAGTGGTCGGAGAGCTGGTTCTGGGTTTTGATATTAACGATTCACAGCTTGCGCAAGCGAAGAAAAATTTGGACAACAGCACGACGGTCAATAAAATTGCCGCAATCCTGATCTTCGGGCTCAGTACGGTGGCAGGCACATTCATTGGTTTTCTGGTGGTACGCAGCCGTAAGAGAGAAATTGCGCTCATGCGCACTATGGGCACATCCGATTGCAGAATATACGCCTCATTTGCGCTGGAACAGACGGTTTTTGTTGTTCTGGGTGCCATCGTCGGCGGTGTAAAATTCCGGTGGAAGCCCACGTCCTGGCTGGTTCTGTTCGTTGTTGTCTACTTCGCTGCCCTCAGCGTGGCAGTGCTGACCATGCTCCGCAGAAATCTGCTCACCATCATCAAGGAGGAAGAATGAAATGGATATTTCACTGAAAAATGTTTCGTACAGTTATAAAGGAAAGTACCAGACCGTTCGGGCGGTAAATGATGTTTGCTACGATTTTGAGTCCGGCAAATGCTATGCCATCATCGGCAAATCAGGCTCCGGCAAGACCACCTTGCTTTCTCTGATGGCTGGCCTTGACCTGCCCACGGAGGGGGAGATCCTGGTGGAGGGCAAGTCCACGAAAGAATGGGACAGAAACCGGATGCGCCGGGAGGCAGTGTCCGTGATCTACCAGAATTACAATCTGTTCCCCTTGCTGACCGTGCAGGAAAATATCGAATATCCTCTGACCTTGCAGAAAATGCCGAAAAAAACTGCCGCTATCGTTGCAAATCAATGTCGGGAGCGGGTGGAGTTGCCGGTCACTTACAACGGTCGTCTGCCCAGCCATCTGTCCGGCGGAGAACAGCAGCGGGTTGCCATTGCCCGAACCCTGGCACAGGGATGCAAGATCATTCTGGCCGACGAACCGACGGGCAACTTAGACTCCACCAACACGCAGAATATTGTTGGCATCCTGAAAAAACTGGCACATGATAATGATTGCACCGTTATCATCGTCACCCATGACCCGGCTGTTGCCGAACAGGCAGATATCGTCCTGCAAATGAAGGATGGCTCTTGGATATGAATGCTCGCCCCATCGACCGATGGGGCGAGCATTTGTGAAAATCTCAGCAAGCGAGAATATTTCCCATGGTCTAACAAACGCAATTCCTTTTTCCTGTTCCATTGGTCTCACATCAATTGTAACGCTACAATGGCATTTTCAAAGTGACAATTCTGTAATGGTAATTCTCTTCAAAAAATGCTATGATAAAGAAAAACGGAGGCGATACCATGGAAAAACTGCTGCTTGTGGAGGATGACCCAACTTTGATCAAAATGCTGTCCAGCTTTCTAATTTCGGAGGGCTTTGCTGTCACATCGGTGACGGGACAGACATCTGCCGCAGAGCGTATGGAAAAGAACGGCTTTGACCTGGCCTTGGTGGACATTTCTCTTGCCGAGGGGAACGGCTTTGCTGTCTGCGCTCTGGCAAAGCAGCGGCAGATCCCGGTGATTTTTCTGACCGCCTCCAGCGATGAATACAGCGTGGTCACCGGCCTTGACATGGGCGCAGATGACTACATTTCCAAGCCCTTCCGCCCACGGGAGCTGATTTCCCGAATCCGCAGCGTTCTGCGGCGGGTAGGCAAACGGCAAAGTGTGGTAGTCATCGGAGAACTGGTCATCGATACGGAGAAAGGCCTGGTCACAAGAGCCGGGCAGGAGCTGTTCCTCTCCGCTTTGGAATATAAGCTTTTGCTGGTGTTCCTCAATAACCGGGGACAGATCCTCAGCCGGGAAAAGCTGCTGGAAGAGATTTGGGACAGCGCCGGAGATTTTGTCAGCGACAACACATTGACAGTCTACATCAAGCGACTTCGGGAGAAAATTGAGCCGGATGTTCAAAATCCCTGCTATATAAAAACCGTCCGGGGATTGGGCTATAAACTGGAGGGTGAAAAATGATGTGGAACAACAAAGAACTGCGCCGCAGCTGCCTGCTTATGACCGGTGCAACGGTGGTACTGACGGCAGTTGGGGCGTGCATCAGTATGGCCTGCGCTGTATTGGTGCTGCTGGCCAGCCTGACCATAGTGGTTCTCCATATCCTGACGGAGCGATCACGCTATCGCAAGCTGCAGCACTTGAGCGCCGCACTGGATGAACTGCTGATGGAGGGCAAAGCCCTTTCCATCCGGGACTATGAGGAAGGGGAACTGTCCATCCTTGCCAATCAGCTGCAGAAGATGATCCTGCGCTTGACCGAAAGCGCCGAAGCGGTCAAAGCCGACAAGCATTTGCTGGCTGACTCTCTGGCGGACATTTCCCACCAGCTTCGCACCCCATTGACCGCCATGAATTTGACCACCACCTTGCTGCGTGCCCCGGATCTGACGGAAAAGCAGCGGCTGGAACTGACGGGGGAACTGCGAAGCTTGCTCAGCCGCACGGACTGGCTGGTGGAGACCTTGCTGAAAATCAGCAAGCTGGATGCCGGCACTGTGCAACTGCAAAAAGAAACCGTTCCTGTCTCTGCGCTGATCAGCCATGCCGCTGCGCCTTTGGCGATCCCCATGGAGCTGCGTGATCAGCACTTGACTGTTCATTGTGAAAAGGAATGTTTTACAGGTGATCTTGTCTGGAGTGCAGAAGCCCTTGGAAATATTTTGAAAAACTGCATGGAGCACACTCCGGAGGGGGGCACCATCACGGTCACAGCGCTGGAAACGGCGCTGTTTACCCAGATTCAGGTGGAGGATACAGGCCCCGGCTTTGCAGAAGGGGATATTCCACACCTGTTTGAGCGGTTTTACAAGGGCAGCAACGCATCGGAAAACAGCTATGGCATCGGCCTTTCTCTGGCACGCACAGTGATCGCAGCCCAAAACGGTACGGTGCAGGCCTGCAACGGCGAAAAGGGTGCAAAATTCGTCATCAAATTCTACAAGCAGGTAATATGACAAATTTGTCACATGAAAGTCACTTGCGTGTCACTTTGCCTTGCTATACTTGTGCCATCACAAGACGGAGGTACGTTTATGGAAATTTTACGAGTTGAACACCTTTCAAAAATATATGGACAGGGAGAAAATGAAGTCCGTGCCCTGGATGATGTTTCTTTCTCTGTGGAGAAAGGGCAGTTTGTGGCCATCATCGGCCCGTCCGGTTCGGGAAAATCCACGCTTTTGCACATTTTGGGTGGCGTTGACCGTCCCACATCCGGCAAGGTTTATCTGGAAGGGCAGGATGTCTTTGCCCAGAACGAAGACCAGCTTGCCATCTTCCGCCGCCGCCAGGTGGGACTGATCTATCAGTTTTACAACCTGATCCCGGTGCTGAATGTAACGGAGAACATTACCCTGCCTGTTCTGATGGACGGCAGAAAAGTCAATCAGCAGCGGCTGGAGGAGTTACTCACCACCCTTGGCCTGCACGGACGGGAAGAGCATCTGCCCAACCAGCTTTCCGGCGGTCAGCAGCAGCGGGTTTCCATCGGCAGAGCCTTGATGAATGCCCCGGCGGTGGTGCTGGCGGACGAACCTACCGGCAATCTGGACTCCAAAAACTCTCAGGAAATCGTGGAGCTTCTGAAAATGTCCAATAAACAGTTCGGTCAGACCCTCATCGTCATTACCCACGATGAGTCCATCGCTTTGCAGGCAGATCGGATCATCGCCATCGAAGACGGTCACATCACCCGGGACGAGGTGATCCGATGAACATTCTGAACAAAGTCACATGGAAAGCCATGTGGAAAAACAGAACAAGAACCCTTGTGACCATCGTGGGCATCATCCTGTCTGCTGCCATGTTCACCGCCGTCACCACCTTGGGATACAGCCTGTGGTCTTATCTGGTGGATATCAGGCTTGCGGAAAGCGGCGATTATTTTCTGCGCTATGACTACACAACAGATGCTGACCGGGATGAGATTCTGGCCCAGAAGCACATCCGTCATGCCAGCGATCTGCGGATCTTAGGCTATTCTACCATCGCATTTCAAATTGGCGATGACCATGGCGGCAGTGAAGTTTGTGCCATCGCCGCAGGAGATGATGACTTTTTCCAGATGGTGACGGTCAAGCTGGAGGAAGGCCGCTTGCCCCAAAACAGCAGTGAGATCGTCATTACCCGCAATGTCTACAATTTCCTCAAGCAAAGCGGCGTTTCCGCAGAGCTGGGGGATAGCCTGACCCTGCAGGTAACGGCCAAATGCCCCATAGAACTGGAGATCCATATTCCGTCCCAGGGCTCGGACTTTGAAAGGGCCTATACCATCGTCGGCATCAGCGAAAAATATACACGTCTGGAAGATAGGACCCTGGACTGCAGCCACCTGTTTACCTATGCTGATGAAAACACGGAACCTGCCATCTGGCACCGGGTATTTATCAGGACACTGCTGCCCGTTACCGCAGAAAAAATGCTAAATAACGCTCCTTCCGGTACCATTGCCAGCCTGAATTATGACTTGACTGCCCTCTACGGCAGCACCCAATACGGCAATATCAATGTGCTGCTTTGGAGCTTCTGCTTGATTCTCATCGCCATCATCATGGTTGGTTCTGTTAGCCTGATCTACAACGCCTTTGCCATTTCCGTGTCGGAGCGGACGAAGCAGTTCGGTCTGCTTTCCAGCATTGGAGCTACGAAAAAGCAAATTCGCAGTTCCGTCCGGTTCGAGGCCCTTGCCTTGGCAGCTATCGGCATTCCGGTGGGTATGGTCTGTGGTTATCTGGGTATTGCCGTGACCGTTTCTTTGCTCCAGGCCCTGATCAACAGCATCTTCTCCGCCTACGGCCTGAGCATCACGGTTGTCCCATCGGCGCTTGCCTTTGTTGGAGCCGGGCTGATCTGCCTGATCACCGTATTGCTCTCTGCCAGAAAGCCAGCCAAGTGGGCGACAAAGGCATCGCCCCTAAGTGCCATCCGCCAGACACAGGACTATCAGGTTCCAGCCAAAAGGAAGCGCTCCGGTGATTTTGCTAACAAGAAACGCTCACTTCCGGTGTTGATGGCGAAAAAGTATTATACCGTCAGCAAACGGAAATATCGTGCTACCGTACTGTCTCTGGTGATCAGCATTGCACTGTTTATCTCTGCTGTGACCTTTGGACAGGCACTGTCCGCAGCGGCGGATAATGCAGTCAACACCCAAAATTTTGACATTTTGCTGTATTATTCCCCTGATTCGGTTTATGAGGAGATCCGGCAGCTGGATACGGTGACGGACAGCGCACTTTGGAACAATGGCAGCAGCTACACCATCCACATTCCCCAGTTATCACAAAATGCATCCTATTGGCAGGGGTGCCAGCAAATGCAGAACCCCAGCATCGGTGTGATGGCGCCGGTTTTCAGCATGGAGCAAAAAACCCTGCGTGTGATCTATCTGGAAGATTCGGTGCTGCGCAGTTATCTGGAAGAGCAAAACATCGACCCGGAGCCGTATTTCAACAAGGACTGTCCCACCACACTGATCACTCAGTCCAAATTCAGCCACTATACCATGGACGAAAAAACGGGGGAGTACACCAAACAGGTGATGATTTCCGATGTTCTTTCCTCTGGCTTGACAGATCTGGAGATCTATCCCACCGATGTCCCAAAGGAAGTGATGCAGTACATGGCGGACTATTTTGGTCAGGGTGATATGGAGTGCCGCAAGAGCGAAGAAGATATTGTCGGATTTGATTTTTATAAGATCGATTACGATCATGTGATGAACGGCACATTTGGGGAGCGTTGCACGGTGCAGTGTATTCGCCAGGTCGATACGGACGGAACAGTGCGCTTTGCATATTATCTCTACGATGCCGAGAACAAGACCCATGGGGAAGAACCTATTCTTGTCCAGGAAGAGCCCCAGGCAATGCCGACTTTCCAGATCGGCGCATCCGTTGCGGAACTGCCTTATGGCATCTCTACTGACTATTATTCCGATTACAGCCGTGTTGTGGTGATTTTACCACTCTCTGCTGCTTCATCTGCCAGCCTTGCATTGGACAAAAATAAGTTGTCCGTGAGCGTCAGTGACCATGAGGCCTTTCTTTCCTACATCGCGGAAAAAGATATCCCTATCTCGGACCATCTGGCGGAGGAAAGGACCTATCGCAACGGTAAAATAATCGTCGATGTGTTCAGTTATGGCTTCATTCTCCTGATTACTCTGATCTGCATCGCCAATGTGTTTAATACCATTTCCACCAATATCGCCCTGCGCCGCCGGGACTTTGGTATGCTGCGCAGCATCGGCATGACTGCGGGGGATATTCACCGAATGATGATCCAGGAGTGCTTGATTTATGGTTTTAAAGCCCTGCTTTGGGGACTGCCCATTGGAATTGTCCTGAGCTTGGGCATTCAAAAACTCTTCGGCAGCACTCTGGGGGGTGCGTTTACCCTGCCTTGGGCCGCTGTGCTGATCGCCGCAGTGTGCGTATTTGCTGTGGTATTCACCTCCATGTCCTACGCCGTAGCCAAACTGCGCAAAGATAACCCCATCGAAGCCATCCGCACAGAGAATATCTGAAAATCACCGCCGCAGGCTGTTTTGGCCTGCGGCGGTGTGGTATTATGGACTAAAATGAGTGGGATTTTATAAAATCAGCACATTGCCACCCAATATTGAAACATCTATGAAACACTGGTCGATATTGTGCATCCCAGGAAATCTCAATGTAATTGTCCGTATGCAGCCGGAAAGAGAATCGTATGTAAAGGGTGGAGAAGAAGTTAGCAAAAACCTCGTTACCGCTATTGCGGAGGGACAGAAACCAAAATACTCAGGTAGTTATACCGACACCCTTACATTTACTGTTGCGCCGAAAGGACCTTATTCCTTTGATGCCACGACTGCCGATGCGGATACATTAAAGAGATCTTTGTTAAACGAATTGAAAGCCGGTGGGACACATTTGACAATTACGTTAGCCCATGATGCGAATGAAACAATGTTCATTGCAATCGCAGAAGCATTGAGTGAAGGAGCTGCCGATGGTACTGTTTGTTTGACAATAAACGGAGCAACTACCATACCGGATCTATTCTTAAGGAATATATACGACTTTGATACCATTACAGATATCGAAAACGTGATACGTGCCCCTTCCGCAAAAATCAAAAAGGTTGTTTTAACGGATGTAACTGATATCGGAAATTATGCATTTTACGATTGCACAAACCTTATCTCTGTGGATGCTCCCAAAGCGACAACAATTGGCGATGATGCATTTTGGTATTGTTATTCATTGACTTCAGTCAACCTACCGAAAGCTACGACAATTTCAAAAAGTGCTTTCGAGTATTGTGCGGCTTTAACCACATTGAATTTGCCGTTGGCGAATAGTTTAGGCGGAAGTTTTATTGGCTGTGCCAATTCATTAACTGAACTTAGATTGACGGCAAGAGGAACTATTTCGGTTACCACAGATGCATCA
>CAZVAB010000038.1:0-10312 GCA_964625045.1 uncultured Oscillospiraceae bacterium
ATATTATCTCATATCTGTGCAGCTGATGATAGGTATGCGGTTATTAAGCGCTTACCTTGCAAAGACAGTAAAAGACGGGCGTGTCCTTTGGACAGATGCTTGTAAAACAGTTCGTGGAGCGTATCGGTATCGATACGCTCCACTTCTTGTGTCAGTATGTGTAGCAGGGGCCCTGGCTCTCCCTTTGGGAGAGCTGTCACCGCAGGTGACTGAGAGGGGCTTGCAGTCGGTTTTGAATGGCAATGTTAATTTGTTCGCACACACCTTGAAAGTCCCTGTCGATCTCTCGGTTGGAAAAACGCAAAACATCTAAGCCAAGCGCTTGCAAAAACTCAGAACGCTCAGCATCATAAGCCAGTCCCTGATGGTCGTAATGTTGAGATCCATCCAATTCAATGACCAATCTGGCAGATGCGCAATAAAAGTCAACAATAAATCTGCCGATGATTCGTTGCTTGTAAATTTTCACTGAATATTTACGGAGAAACAGATACCAGAGCTTGCGCTCATGGGGTGTCATTTCTCTGCGAAGCTGTCGGGCATTTTCCAATTGACTGTTATCTTTTGGTATGGTCATATTTTACCCTCTCAGTCGGCTTCGCCGCCAGCTCTCCCAAAGGGAGAGCCAAGTGCCGCACCCAACGCACTACATCCGAAGGTGTATGGAAGTGTGTCGTTCAGTTTGTTTGAGAAATCGGGGGTTACCACAATTATGTTTCATAAGCAACCACGGTTCTCAAAAATCAGTCGGAAAGCAAGTCCTTCCAACTTTTTACAAATGTGTCCTTTGGACACGCCCGTCTTTTATGGGTTTAGGTTTTTCAGGTATGTTTCCAGGGGGACACCCAGCTCGTGCAGCACCTTTGCCAGCTCCTTGCCCACATGCCGGTAGTGCCAGGGCTCGTAAATGATGCCTGTGACATCTGTGGTGCCCTTGGGATAGCGTAGGATGAAACCAAATTCCCAGCAATGCTCCATGAGCCATTGCTGGCCCTCCAGATTTTCCTGCTCCTCCACCAGTGCGTTCAGCTGCGTATCCACGATATCCACAGCGAGAGCCAACTGGTGTTCGCTGGTACCGGGAGGGGCCACCACGGTGGCGGCTTGGGCCTCCGCTTCGGCCTGGGTCAAATGGGGATACTGGGCCTTGACTCTGGCAACCTTGTTGTCAAACAGGGCCTGCTGGTCGCCGTTGGTGCGGTTGGCGGAGCGAACCCAGAGAGTGGGGGCTTTTTTGCCGGTGCCGGCGTATTTCTCTGCCATGGCCTTTTCGCAGGCGTAGATCATATCCATCAGGTCGTCATAGATATCCTCGGACACATAGCGGTTGTTGCCGTACTGGTCAGGTAGTTTGACCAGCTTTACAGAATAGTTTTCGGGAACACGGTTCCAGGGATTGACCACCAGGATCTGCGCCCCGGTGGAGGTAAAAAAGAACGCCTTGCCGTCGATCTCCACTTCACCTCTGGCCATCATGCCGCTGTCCAGAAAATAATACTGCTGACCGTCCACGGTCTGCCATCCGGTGACCATCACGCCATCGGCACCGAAATAATAGCTGCCGTCGGAGAGTGTAGCCCATCCGGTCTGCAAGGTGCCGTTTTCGTCAAAATAGTAAGAGCTGCCGCCAATGGTGATCCTACCGGTGACGGCGGTGCCGTCGGGCAGATAATAGCGGGTCACGCCATCGGCTGTGACCCACCCGGAGGGGGCGGCGGGGCTGTGTTCGGTGCCGATGTTGTCCGTGCTGGGGCTGCTGTCCTGATGGCAGCCGCTTAGGGCCAGAAGGGCCAGCACCAGTGCGGCGGTGCGAATGTATCGTTTCATAGGAAAGACTCCTTTGCAATGTTCTGTTGTTATGTTACCACACATTAGAAAAAAAGGAAAGCAGTTTTTCTCGAATATTTACTTTTCCCCAAAATAATGGTATAATTCCAGCAGAAATCGAGAGGAGCGGGGTCATGAGACGAGAGGAACCGATCTACAACCAATACCTGAACATTCTCCGGGAGGAACTGCGCCCCGCTATGGGCTGTACTGAGCCTATTGCGCTGGCATACGCAGGGGCCAGGGGACGGGCATTGCTGGGCGCATGGCCGGAGAAGATCGTTGCCCATATCAGCGGCATGATCATCAAGAATGTGAAAAGCGTCATCGTGCCCAACACCGGGCGTATGCACGGCATCGTCCCGGCTATTTGCGCGGGCATCGTGGCGGGGGACGAGAGCAGAGAATTGCAGGTCATTAGCAGTGTGACCCAGCGGCAGCAGGAGCAGCTGCGGCAATATCTGGAAACGGTTCAGGTGGAGATCCACCCGGCCCAGCAGGGCTTGTCCTTTGACATTGACCTGACCATGACCCATGGGACGGATACGGTGCGGGTGCGCATCGCCAATCACCATACCAATCTGATCCATCTGTCCAAAAATGGGCAGGTGCTGGTGGAGCTTCCGGCGGTGGAGTCGTCGGAGGACCATTTGACGGACAAATCCTGCCTGAATATCCAGAAAATCGTGGAATTTGTGGACTGCCTGGATGTGGAGGATGTGCGGGATCTGGTGGGAAGCCAGGTCCAGTGCAACCTGGCGCTGGCGGAGGAGGGACTCCGGGGGGACTGGGGTGCCAACATTGGCTCCGTGCTGCTGCACCATCAGGGGCAGCTGCTGGGCAAGCAGGCGGCAGCCTATGCCGCCGCCGGTTCCGATGCCCGGATGAGCGGCTGTGAAATGCCTGCCATCATTCTTTCCGGCAGCGGCAACCAGGGCATCACCGCCAGTGTTCCGGTGGCAGTCTACGCCCGGGCACTGGGAAAAACAGAGGAAGAAATGCTCCGGGCGGTGACATTGAGCGATCTTGTGACCATTCACCAGAAAACGGGCATCGGCCGTCTTTCTGCCTACTGCGGTGCCATCAGCGCCGGATGCGGCGCTGGTGCGGGCATCGCCTATTTGGAGGGCGGCGGCGCAGACGGCGTGGCCCATACGGTGGTCAATGCCATTGCCATCCTCTCCGGCACCATCTGTGACGGCGCAAAACCCTCCTGTGCGGCTAAAATAGCCGCTGCGGTGGATGCGGGCATCCTGGGTTGGGATATGTACCGGGACAAGCAGCAGTTCTACGGCGGTGACGGCATTGTTACCAAGGGTGCGGACAACACGGTGCGCAACGTGGGCATTCTGGCCCGGGAGGGGATGAAAAATACCAACGATACCATCCTTGGCATTATGCTGGAGGATTGCGGTGTATAAACCGATACTTTTTTATCGAATACCAATGGACAAGCTGGCATATCTGTGCTACAATATAGAAAATAAGACAAAGTGAGGTTATCTTATGGCAAAGATCGTTTTTCAGCTGGAAGGCGTCAATGCGGTAAGCATTGAGGCCAACATCGGCGACAATCTGCTGGAACTGGCCCGCCGGGCCAATGTGGCCATTGATGCCCCTTGCTCCGGCAACGGCTCCTGTGGCAAGTGCCGGGTCAAGCTCCTGGAAGGGCAGGTGGAGACATTGCCGTCCCGCCATATCTCCCAGGAGGAATTTGCCGAAGGCTGGCGCTTGAGCTGCAACTGCAAAGTCAGCGGTGACTGCACCGTGCTGGTGCCGGATATCGCTTCCGCTTACAAGTCCCGGATGAAGACCGCAGATCTCAGCAGCCCCAAGGAAGTGGCCATTTTTGAAACGGCCCAGCAGCAGCTGAAGGAAAGCGGCATTGCCTTTCAGAATGATTTCTGCACGGTGGAGCTGACCATGTCCGCTCCCTCGGAGGATGATACCATGCCCGATATTGAGCGGCTCACCTGGGCCATCCAGGAGGCGCTGGGAGTGGAAAAGGTGGAGATCCCCTATGTGGTCATGGTGAAGCTGGCCAAGACTCTCCGGGAATTTGATTTCCATGTGTGTGTCAAGGGCGAAAAGCTGGGCGAGACCTTCCGCTGCATGGAGATCTGCGGCCCGGAGGACCGGATGATCGTGGGCTGCGCCATCGACATCGGTACCACCACCGTGACCATGGTGCTGGTGGATATGGAAAGCGGTAAGATCCTGGCGAAGGGCTCCTCCGGCAACGGTCAGATCCGCTACGGCGCAGATGTGATCAACCGGATCATTCAGCAGAGCCGCCCCGGCGGCAAGGAAGCCCTGCAAAAGGCCATCGTGGAGGAGACGTTGAACCCCATCATCCGCAACCTCTGCCGCAGCGCCAAGATCAGCAAGGACAGCGTCCTGCGGCTGTGTGTGGGTGCTAATACCACCATGAACCACCTGCTGGTGGGCGTGGATGCGGACCCGGTGCGGATGGACCCCTATATCCCCAGCTTCTTCGGCTGGGAGGGACTGCTGGGCGGCGACCTGGGCCTGCCGGTCAATCCCCTGGCTCCGGTGCGCATTGCACCCAATATCGGCTCCTATGTGGGCGGCGATATCACCGCCGGCACGCTGGCTTCCGGCATTTGGGATAAGGACGAGATGAGCCTGTTTATCGACCTGGGCACCAATGGTGAGATCGTGTTCGGCAACCGGGATTTCCTCATGAGCTGCGCCTGCTCCGCCGGCCCTGCCTTTGAGGGCGGCGACATTTCCTGCGGTATGCGTGCCACCGACGGTGCGGTGGAGGCCTGCGTCATCGACAAGAATACCATGGATCCTACGCTGTGGATCGTGGGCGATCCGGGGCAGAAGTGCGTGGGTATCTGCGGCTCTGGTATCATTGATATCATTTCCGAGCTGTTCCGCTGCGGCATCATCAACGCCAAGGGCCTGTTCGTCCGGGAGGGAGAGCGGGTGAAGCGGGATGCCCA
Source organism: uncultured Oscillospiraceae bacterium (assembly GCA_964625045.1). Lineage (GTDB taxonomy): Bacteria > Bacillota > Clostridia > Oscillospirales > Oscillospiraceae > Faecousia. The sequence continues at coordinate 4,800 of CAZVAB010000038.1, forward strand.
CGGCATGGGCCGCTATGTCATCGCTTTTCCGGAGGAAAGTGAGACGGGCCGGGAAATTTCCATCAACGAAGTGGATATCGACAATTTCATCCGGGCCAAGGGCGCCATTTTCTCCGCCATCGATACCTTGCTCCAGTCCGTGGATATGACTGTGGAGTGCATCGATAAGGTGTATGTGGCTGGCGGCATCGGCTCCGGCATCAATATGAAAAACGCCGTGAACATCGGTATGCTGCCGGATGTGGAGCTGGAAAAGTTCAGCTACATCGGCAACTCCTCCCTCACTGGCGCTTACGCCATGGTCATCAGCGATGAGGCCAACGCCAAGTGCGCCGAGGTGGGGGCCAATATGACCTACCTGGAACTGTCCACTTACCCTGGCTATATGGACTCTTTCGTGGCGGCCTGCTTCATCCCTCACACGGATCGGAGCCTGTTCCCCAATTCAATTCAGGAGATGTAATATGCAGATCGAAAACAACAAAGAAGAAGTACCCTTTTCCTACTATGAAGAGCAGTTCCGGGCTATGGACCCTTCCTCTGTGCAGGAGCGGCATCCGGCGCTGCGGTGGGATGGAAAAGAATTTTATGTAAACCTAATGGGCCGGGAATACGCCATTTCCCACCCGGATTACGCCCTGCGTGCCCTGGACGGGGGAAACCTGCCCCCACTGCCCACCCAGACCTTTTTGCTCCGGTATCTGCTGGAGGGGAAAAGCGTCGAGGGCAATGGGCAGTGGAAGACCTTCCGGGAAATGCCCTGGGGGGAGCTGTACATCAAGCCCTACACCGGGCGGGTGCTGACCCGGGCGGCGTTCACTTTCGGCACCCGGGTGGCGGCGTTCAAGGCTGCCTGTGAAAAAATGGGCGCTCTGCCTGTGCCTCATGGCGATGCGGGGTATCAGTTTGACTTCATCGGCGGCTACCAGATCCGTATTCTGGTATGGGAGGGAGACGAGGAGTTCCCGCCCAATGCCCAGGTGCTCTACTCCGATAATTTTGCCGACGGCTTCGCTGCGGAAGATCGGGTCGTAGCGGGAGATATTCTGATCTCCACCATCAAGTCCAATATGTGATCAGCGCACCCGGCGGTTTCCGCCGGGGGTTTCTGGCTTTTTTATGGACGATTATGCCGAAAATGTGCGCATAGAAAAAACACTTGCAAACCTTGTGCGACCGTGGTAAAATGTATCTGTTAAATATTTCAAAAGGAGCGTTTTTTATGATTTCCAGAGAAATTTGCCAGCGTGTTCTGCAAAAAGCCGTTTCCACCGGCGCGGATTACGCTGAGATCTTTGCGGAGAACACCGTCAACCATTCCATTTCCATGATCGCCAGCAAGGTGGACTCCATCAATGACACCGTTATCGCAGGCGCGTCCGTCCGGGTGTATAAGGGGATGCGCTCCGTTATGGCTTCTACCATTGACACCAGCGAGTCCGGCCTGATCCGCTGCGCCGAGCAGGCGGCGGAAGCCCTGGGCCAGGGCAGCGCCGCCATGGATATCGTGCTGAAAGAGCGGATCTTCGGGGATATCCACCCGGTGAAGGTGGTTCCCTCCTCCTGCCCCAATAAGGAAAAGGTGGCTATTTTGAAGGAAGGCTATTTCGCCGCCAAGGAGTACGATGAGTGTGTGCAGCAGGTTTCCGGCAGTTTGCTGGATGTGGACCACAACATCCTCATCGCTTCCACCGACGGTATCTATGCCCAGGACCGGCAGATCCGCACCCGCATTGCCATCTCCGCTGTGGCGGATAAGGGCAGCGGCACCCAGACCGGCTTCTACGGCCCCGGCCGCCGGATGGGTCTTGAGGTGTTCGACAGCATCATTGATCCCAAGGAAGTGGGCATCCGTGCAGCCAAGCAGGCTGTGACCATGGCGGGGGCCGGCTACTGTCCCGCAGGGGTGATGCCCGTGGCCATTGACAATGGCTTCGGCGGTGTCATCTTCCATGAGGCCTGCGGCCACTCTCTGGAAGCATCCTCCGTTGCCTACGGTCAGAGCCAGTTTGCTGGCAAGCTGGGCCAGAAGATCGCCAACGAGAAGGTCACCGCCATTGACGACGGCACCATCCCCAGCGCATGGGGCTCCATCAACATCGATGATGAAGGCACGCCCGCCCAGCGCAATGTGCTCATTGAAAATGGCGTGCTGAAGTCCTACATGATCGATAAGTTCAACGGCAGAAGAATGGGCATGGAATCCACCGGCTCTTCCCGCCGCCAGAGCTATGCCTACACCCCCACTTCCCGGATGACCAATACTTACATCGCCGCCGGCGAAGATAAGAACGAGGACATCATTTCCTCCATCGAGTACGGCCTGTACGCTGCCTCCATGGGCGGCGGCTCCGTCAACCCTGTCACCGGTGAATTCAACTTCTCCGTCAACGAGGGCTACATGATCCGTGATGGTAAGATCTGCGAACCTGTCCGTGGTGCATCCCTGGTGGGCAAGGGCAGCGAGATCATCCAGAACATCGACATGGTCGGCACGGATATGGACATGGGCCAGGGTATGTGCGGCTCCAGTAGTGGCAACGTTCCCACAAATGTGGGCCAGCCCCTGATCCGGGTGTCCAGCATCACCGTCGGCGGCAGATAATAGGAGGGGAATACCATGAATTTCAACGAATTTAAAGAGCTTGTCATTGCTGCCTGCGCCGCGCAGGGCATTGAAGAATACGAGCTGTACTATCAGGCCAGTTCCTCCACCAGTGTGGATACCTTCCAGCACAGTGTCAATGAGTTTTCGTCCAGCCTTTCCGGCGGCCTGTGCTTCCGCTGCATCGTAGACGGCAAGATGGGCTATGCTTCCACGGAAGATCTGTCCAGAGAACAGGCGGTGGCAGTGGTTGCCAAGGCGGTGGACAATGCCCAGAACCTGGAAACCGAGGAGCAGGTGTTCCTGGGCCAGGGCGGTCAGGTCTACGAGTCTCTGCCGGACAGAAGCTATCCCGCTCCCACCACGGAAGCGCTCATCGAAAAGGCACTGGAAACCACCGAGAAGCTCTACGCCGCTGATCCCATGGCAGTGGACGGCTGCCAGAGCCAGGTGATCCGGGGCGCGGAGGAAGTGGCGATATACAACTCCAAGGGCCTGGACCTGCACCGGCGCAACAGCTACGCAGGCATCGTCGCCGTGGGCGTGGTGTCCAACGGCAAGGATATGTCCAACGATTATCAGATCAAGCTGGGTGATCTTTCCAGGATCGACACCGATAAGATGGTGAAAAAGGCCATCGACACCGCCAAGATCAAGCTGGGCGGCGAGGTCGCCCCCACGGGCCAGTACCCCGTGATCTTCAACCCCGATGCCATGTGCAGCCTGTTGAACGTCTATTCTTCCATTTTCAATTCCGAAGCAGCCCAGAAGGGCCTGTCCCAGCTGGCTGGCAAGGAAGGGGAGGTCATTGCGGCACCTATCGTCACATTGGTGGACGATCCGTTCCATTGTGACAATCCCGAGCCCGCCAATTTCGATGCCGAGGGCAGCCCGACCCATAAGAAGAATATCATCGACAAAGGCGTGCTCAATACGCTGCTATATAACTTGAAGACCGCTGCCGTGGCGGGCAAGAAGACCACCGGCAACGCTTCCAAGGGCGGCTATAATGCTTCCGTTGGTATTCGCCCCTTTACCATGTATTTGGAAAATGGCGAATACACCGAGGAAGAGCTGCTTCATAAGGCTGGAAACGGCGTGTACATTACGGATCTGAGCGGCCTGCACGCCGGTGCGGACTCCATTTCCGGCGACTTCTCTCTGCAAAGTGAGGGCTACATGATTGAAAACGGCGAAAAGACCAAGTTCGTCAAGTCTTTCACCGTGGCGGGCAACTTCTATGACCTGCTGAAAAATATCGTGGCCATCGGTAACAACTGCGTTTTGCCCAATGCCATGGGCATGACCGCCTTCGGCTCCCCCAGCGTGCTGGTGGAGGGTCTGAGCGTAGCAGGTAAGTAATGGCAAAGCCCGGTGCAACGCACCGGGCTTTAAAATGCAAGTTCTTGGAAAAATTATTGCATATTCTATTGCACATCTCTGGATGGTGTGGTAAAATACCCACAACGAACCAATGATAATGCAATTTGGATGGAGGAAAATGTCAAATGAGCTATATCGACGAAGTATTGGCCCGTGTGGTGGCGGAAAATCCAGGTCAGCCGGAATTTCACCAGGCGGTGAAGGAAGTTTTGAATTCCATCCGTCCCGCTGTGGAGCGCCATGAGGAGCGCTACCGCCGGGATGCCCTGTTGGAGCGGCTGACCGTCCCCGACCGGATCATCCAGTTCCGGGTGGCCTGGGTGGATGACCGGGGCCAAACCCAGGTAAACAATGCCTACCGGGTCCAGTTCAATAATGCCATTGGCCCCTACAAGGGCGGCATTCGTCTGCATCCCAGTGTCAATGCCAGCGTGATCAAGTTTTTGGGCTTTGAGCAGGTGTTTAAGAATTCCCTGACGGGCCTGCCCATCGGCGGCGGCAAGGGCGGCTCGGATTTTGACCCCAAGGGCAAGTCTGACCGGGAGATCATGGCTTTCTGCCAGAGCTTTATGACGGAGCTGTATAAGTATATCGGCGCGGATGTGGATGTTCCCGCCGGAGATATCGGCGTGGGTGCCCGGGAGATCGGCTATCTCTTCGGCCAGTACAAGCGGCTGCGGGGCGTTTATGAGGGCGTGCTCACCGGCAAGGGCCTGAGCTACGGCGGCAGCCTTGCCAGAACCGAAGCCACGGGCTACGGCCTGCTGTATCTGACCCAGGAGATGCTCAAGTGCAACGGGCATGACCTGGCGGGGAAGACCGTTGCCGTGTCCGGCGCAGGCAATGTGGCGACCTATGCCATTGAAAAGGCCTGGGCGCTGGGTGCCAAGCCCGTGACCTGTTCTGACTCCTCCGGCTGGATCTATGACCCGGAGGGTATCGATGTGGAGCTGCTCAAAGAGGTCAAGCAGGTGCGCAGAGAGCGTCTCACCGCCTACGCTGCCCAGCGGCCCAGCTCCCAGTATCATGAGGGCAAGGGTGTGTGGAGTGTCAAGTGCGATGTGGCCCTGCCCTGTGCCACCCAGAATGAGCTGACTCTGGAAGATGCCAAGCTGCTTGTGGCAAACGGCTGCATCGCCGTGGCGGAGGGTGCCAATATGCCCACCACTCTGGAAGCAACGGCCTATTTGCAGGAAAGCAGCCTGATCTTCTGCCCCGGTAAGGCGGCAAACGCTGGCGGCGTTGCCACTTCCGCTTTGGAAATGAGCCAGAATTCCCAGCGGTTGAGCTGGAGCTTTGAGGAAGTGGATGCAAAACTCAAAACTATCATGGTAGGGATCTTCCACAATGTGGATGATGCCGCAAGAAGCTATGGTTTCAGCGGCAACTATGTGGTGGGTGCCAATATTGCGGGCTTCCTGAAAGTGGCGGAGGCCATGACCGCCCAGGGTATCGTGTAAATCACAAATTGAAAGGGGCTGTTGCAAAATTCGATTTTTGCAGCAGCCCTTTTTGCCGGTTCACG